>NZ_NERM01000015.1:0-123652 GCF_002215235.1 Rhodococcus sp. BUPNP1 | reverse complement strand
GGACTGTCGGTGGGGTGGTCTCGGGGAACAGGTCGATCTCCGGATCCCGTTCGCGCACACTGACCGTCACGCCGCGGAAGCGGGCGATGGCGGGCAGGACCAACACTCCGCCCGGTACGCGGGCCACCAGGCGCAGTCTGTCGAGCATGTCCACCGCGGCCTCGGCCAGTCCCGCGGGGTCGGCCTGCCACTGCGCGGCGAAGGTCCGGCCGTAGATGTCGACGAGACGACCGACCGTGCCCGCCAGCCACGAATCCTCGAGCAAGGGATGCTCGAGCGGGGCACGAGCGTCGTCGTCCTGCTCCTGCTCGTCGGGCATCGGGGTGTCGGACGCCGCGAGCGGGGTGAACACCGTCGACCTCGGGATCGCGGAATCGACCGCCGCGACGAGGACGTCCTGCGTCTGCGCGGGCACCGGCATCCGGGGCGGGACAGGGGCGTCGGGATCGAGGACGCGATCGCACATCTCCCCGGCCAGCAGCAGCGCGACCTGCGCGACCGTCCCCGTGTTCGGGAACCGCATATCCGACAACCGTCCCGAGGTGTCCACCAGCGCAACGCCTTCGGCGCGACGCTCACAGACCAGGCCGGTGAGCAGCTCCACCTCGTCGGTGGTGCGCGGCAACGCCAACTGCAGCGCTTCGTCGTTGTCGAGATCGTCGGCGTACACCACGGGACGCTGCACCAGTGCGCGTCGAACCCGCCTCCGGACCTCCGCCGTATCCGAGTGCGGGGCACCGGCATTGCCGAGCAGACCGCGCACCGATTCGAGGTGCTGCAACGCCCGCGGTGGCCGGAACAGGGCGTGCACGACCGCGCGGTCGACGTCGTAGAGCGCCTCACCGCTGTCGGGATCGCTCGCCCACCTGCCGGCGTCACCGTCAGCGAGGGTGATCGCGCCGCGCACGCCGAGCCAGGTCACGGCATCGACGAAGGCATCGCGGTCGGCGGCACGTTCGGTGTCGAGCTCGACACCGTCCACCCGGCTCGCCTCGGACGCGACGTGCTCGGCGAGTTCGGACAGCGTGATCTGCCCGGCGCCGCGACCGAGCGCCGCGATCGCCAAGGCGAGATAGGCGTACCGGCGGCGGTCGAACGGCCGGCCGGTGTGCGTCGACGTGCCCGCCCCCGCATCGAGGCGATCGGCGACGGTGAACAGCCGCGCGGTGGTCTCGGTGACCTCGAGCCGGTACCCGAAGGTGGCGAGCAGATCCTCGCGCAGCTCGGTGGTCCAGCGGCGCACCGTCGCCAGCGCCGACCGGTCGGGAAAGGTCGCGGTGACGAGATGGTGGGTGAGCACCAGTCGCGCGGCGCGCTGATACGAATCCAGCTCGATGGACGGAATCGAACGCGCCCTCATCGCACCTCCACCGACAGACCGTCGAGATACAGGCGCCCGCGCGCGGTGTGCACCACCGTCGACTCGCCGCTCGGTCGGAGGGTGAGCTTGACGCCGTTCTGCGTACCGGAGGAGGCATCGTCGCTGCGCACCCGGCCGCTCACGGGCACCCGGGCCGACAGTGCGGCGTCGAGCAGGCTCAACAGCACCTCGGCTTCCGGTTCGCTCAGCTTCCGTTCGCGCACACCTCCGGCGGCGAGGGAGCGCGCCGCTTCGGCCCGGCGACGCTGCTTCTCGAGCTGCGCCTCGCGCAGCCGCCGTACTCCGGCGTCGTTGCGCTGGATCCGCCCCGGCGCTCCCGCTGCGGGGCGCCGGCCGGTCTCGGCGAGGGTGCGGGCGATCTCCACGGGAGGCGCGTCCCACCACGACCGGGTGACCGGCACGATGTCGGCGTCGGGATGGGCGACGGAGAAGTGTCGGGGCCGGCCCAGGTCGAACACCGCATCGAACAGCGCGTGCGCGGCCTCCTCGGACGGCGCGGCAGCGAACCAGCCCGCGAGATGCCGCAGCTGTGACTCGCGGCTGACACCCCCACGACGCTGCTCGGTGAGCCGGCGCAGCAGCCCGAGCACCGCGGAGATCGCGTTGATGGTCGCGCCGCGCAGGCGTTCGGATTCGCTCGGTTCGGAGCCCACACCGACGAACCAGTGTTCGATGCCCCACCAGCGCTGCGCCCAGTCCGCCTCGCGTTCCTCGAACGAGAGCAGCACCCGCTCGTCGTGCCGGGCCGCGGCCGCGGTGAGCTTCTGAACCCCGGTGGCCTGCACCCGGTCGAGCGCCGCGGAAAGCTTCGGGGCGTAGCGGGCCAGATCGGTGCTGAACTCACGCATGTGGGTGAGGAGCGCATCCTTGTGGGCGAGGAAGGTCTCCGGGGTGACCTCGGTGGTGCGCACCAGCTCGCCGAGGACGAGATAGAAACGGGCGGCGCGCTCGGCCATGTCCGACAACGTCGCGTCGAGGCGACTCAACTTCCGGTAGACCAGTTCGCCGTCGCCGGCCGCGTTCGCATCGGCGAGATCGTTCAGGTCGGCGAGCAGATCGGGGAGGGCCAGACGTGACAGCGAAACGTCCTCCCCACGGGAGGACAGCACGTCCTCCACGGCGCGGAACACCCGGTAACCGGCCTGCCCGAACTGGTAGACGTAGTGCCGGTTGCGGTACTCGGCGAGCGTCGCCGCCCGGGATCCGTCGTAGCTGCGTTCGAGCACACCCCACGCGTGCAGCTGCTCGAGCAGGGCCGGGATCTCGGAGGAATCGGGCACGTCGTCGCCGTTCGCGCCGGGCAGCCGGGTGAGGACGTTCTCGACGTCGCCGGCGTGCAGCAGCACCGAGTAGTTGCCGCGCGCATGATCGAATGCGCGCAGAACCCACAGGTAGTGCACCCTTTTCTCGGCCGTTGCGAACGAGAAGAGGCGCAGGCGGTCGTCCCGCACCAACGCGTCCTCCATCGCGCCGAACCGCGCTCGGCCTGATTCACTCACCGTGACAGGTTAGGCGGCGCAACCGACGGGTCCGGACAACACCCGGCGTGAGTGTCGGCACGATCGTTGCCCGATGGACGCCCCGATCCGCGGTGGCGGCCCGCCCCGAGCCGTTACGGTCGAGGCGGTGCGCTCGGCGAGGGCAGTGCGCCCGGACAGACGCCGCAGCCTCCGGAATCGGACACGATGAATCCTCACGAGATCGGACAGGACACCCACAGAGTGGGCGATCCGGGACCCGCCACGCGTGCACTGATCGAGGCGGTCGCCGACCTGTCGACGACGCGGCAGGCCGAGATCACGCAGTACATGACCGAGCGGATCTCGGCCGAGATCGAGGCGATGTCCACCGACCGCCACACCCGCCGCTCCCTCGCCCAGGCCGCGGAGGAGGGTGTCGCAGCCATCACCCGGTTCCTGCGGGACGATCTTGCCGAGATCGAGATCCCGGCGGCGTCCTATTCGCTGGTGCGCATGCTGGCCCGGCAGGGATTCCCGGTCTCGGTGGTCGATCGCAGCAACCGGCTCGCGCAGGACAGCATCATGCGCTGGTGCCTCGAGGTGCTGGCGGGACTCAGCGACGACGCCGCGGCAGTGATGCAGGCGGGCGTGGAGATCCTGATGAAACTCTCTGCCGGGATCGACGGGGTGTCGCAGAAGCTGCTCGGGGTCTACGAGGCCGAGCGCGACACCTGGCTGCTCAACCGCAACGCCTCCCGGACCGCCCGCATCCAGGACATCCTGGCCGGACGGCCGATCGAGGTGGGGGACGCCGAGCGCACCCTCGGCTACCGGCTCGGCCAGCACCACCTCGGGGTGATCGTCTGGACGGACGACATCGAAGTGGTTGGCGGGGACCGGTCCGGCACCGAATGGAACGGCCTCGAGCAGGCGGTGACGGCCTTGGCCGAACATCTCGGGCGGGGAGGTCGGGTGCTGTTCGAACAGTTCGACGAGTACACCGCCTGGGCATGGATCCCGCTCGGTACGGTCGATCGCATCGACCCGAGCGGACTGTCCGGGGTCGTCGCGGCCTGGCAGCGACCCGTCGGTGTCGCCGTCGGAGCGCCGCAGGAGGGGATCGACGGTTTCGTCCGCACCCATCGGCAGGCGGCGCAGGCGCGGGAGGTGGCTCTGACATCGGCTCTGCCGGGCCCGCGTCTCGTCTCGATCGACGAGGTCGGCGCGGTCGCGTTGATGTGCACGAATCTCGAATGGGCGCGCGCCTGGGTGGGGGATGTGCTCGGCCGCCTCGCCGCCGACGATCCCGCTGCCGCGCAACTGCGGCACACACTGCGGGAGTTCCTTTCCAGTGGAGGCAGTTTCGTCGCCACCGCGGAAAAGCTCCATCTGCACCGGAATTCGGTCGCCTACCGGATCAGCAAGGCGGAGGAGCAGATCGGGCACAGTGTCCGCGAGTGTCGACTCGACCTCGAGAACGCGCTCGCGCTGTGCCACTGGCTCGGCGCCGCCGTGCTCGCGCCCGATTCGGCAGGTCCACCCTCGCCCGGGTGACGGCCCGTTATCGGGAGCCGGGCACGGCGCTGCGAACGAACCGTCCGATCTCGCCGATCGCGCGGACTCCTTCGGGTAGCAGATCCGCGGCGGCCTGGAATACGTGCACCTGCCGGTCCCAGACCTGCAGTTCGCACGCGATACCGGCGTCGGCGAGACGGTCGGCCATCGACTCCGCGTCCACCAGGAACAATTCGTGCGAGCCGACCTGGATGAGCGTGGGCGGCATGCCCGACAGATCCGCGTCGGCGGGGCAGATCCGCCCCGACTCCTGGCGACGTCCTGCAAGACCGGCCAGTGCCTCGAGTGCGTTGCCGGGCAGCAGCGCGCAGTGTGCGGCGTTGGAGTGGCCGAGTTTGCGGGCCGGATCCAATTCGGTGAGCGGGGACAGGGCGACGATCGCTCCCGGCACCGGGATGCCCCGGTCGCGCAACGCCAACGACACCATGAAGGCCAGATAGCCGCCGGCGGAATCACCGGCGATCACGATCTGCTCGGGTCGGTAACCGGCGGCGAGCAGGAAGAGGTAGCCCTCGACACCGTCGTCGACGGCATCGTCGATCGAGTGCTCGGGCAGCATCCGGTAGTCGACCATCAGCACGGGGATGCGGCCGGCATCGGAGATCCGCGAGACGAGGCGGAGGTGGCTGCGCATCCCGCCGCACAGGAAGCCGCCGCCGTGCAAGTAGAGCATCACGCGATCGAATCCCGTCCGCGGGCCTTCCACCCAGGAACCGGTGCAGTTCGGCAACCGGACGGGAGCGCACACTGTCCCGTCGATCGCCGGAAGCAGCGCCCCGGCGGCGTCCAGCAGACCCGTCGGCCAGGGCAGCGCCGTCGAGCGGCTCCACAGCCCGAGCAGCGGACGCACCGACATCCGCATCGCCTGCGCCAGTACTCTGGACTGACGGCTCGACCCGGGGAAGTCGCGCCGGCGGACCGGAGTCGAGCATTCGGGGGAGTGCGGCGGCCGAGGCGTCGGCAGATCGCGCGGAACGAGGGGTGCGCGCACGTCACGTGCGGTCGTCACGGGGAAGAGCTCCTCACAACCGGTGGGGTGTCTGCGACCGGTCGATCCTCGAAGGGGAGACGGTCGAACAGCGGCGAGTCGACCCGGCGAAGCGGGTGCCGCTGTCTTCTACGTTAAGGACGAACGTCCCTCGGTTCACCGGTGCGTGTGCACACTGTTTCGGTTGTGGTTCGGGCTGAGCGCACAGTGTCCGAGGGTGGCACCGGGTGCCGGTGCGAGCTGGATCACGTTTGATCGGGACGGACCTGCAGGTCAAGGGCCATTGTTGGGCGCTTGCCCAAGTGGCATTCGGTGGCCCGAACGACCCGAACGCCCCTGTCGACCGACCCGGCATTGTGCGCTGCGACCAGCGAACCCCCACGATCTGTGTGCTCGCGTACCGATGGAAAAGGTCCCGGGTCGACCTACCTTCGAATAGGGGGCCGATGATCGGAGCCACGTCATCGGCCCGTCGGGGGTCCGCCCCCTTCTATGACGGATCGCTTCGTGGCTCGGACATTCTCCGTTGACGGAAGGACCGCGATGGCGCCCCACGCGACGCAGAACTGCATGACGATCCTGCGCTGCGGAAGCTGCACGACGCTTCACGCTCCCGAGACAGCGCGCTGCTCCTCCTGCGGCGGCGCGAACCTCGAGTCCGCCCACTGCTCCGGCACCGGCTCGATCGTGTCCTGGAAGGTCGTCGAACCGCTCGACGTCGGCGCACAGGACGACAACTCGGTCACCCTCGCGATCGTCGAACTCGACGACGGGCCGTGGCTCTACTCGAAGATCGAAGGATCGTTCCCCGACTGCGCCGAGGCGCGGGTGCGGGTCGCGTTCCGGTCCACTGCGTGCGACGACGGATTCCCCGTCTTCGGGGTCTGCGCGGCCTGATCTACGACGCTCATCCCTCGAGAACTGCGGTGGCTTCGATCTCCACGAGCACGGCGGGTTCATAGAGCGCCGCGACACCGATCAGCGATGCCGGTGGCATCGGATCGGGCAGATCGATCTCCTGCGCGACGGCCTGCACACCGGCCGTGAACTGTCCGATCTTCTCGGGATGCCAGTCGGTGACGTAGAACGTCAGGCGCACGACATCGCGGAAGGTCGCGCCGGCTCCGTCCAAGCCTCGTGCGATGTTGCGCAGCGCTTGGGCCACCTGACCGGCCAGCTCGGTAGGAATCGGTGAGCCGTCCGGCATGTGTGCGACCTGTCCGGCGAGATGGACCTGTCGCGTACCGGTGGAGACTGCGACGTGGTGGTAGGGAGCGTTCGGCAGCGTGCCTTCGGGGCTGAACAGGGTGACGGACACGGAATTCTCCTGGGGTCGGAACCAAGTGGTATCCGATTTATACTTGGTGTCCGAAAGTCACTTCAACGAAACCAGGTTTCATGTCGGATACCGCTGATCACGATCTGCTCGCCGTCGCCGCCCACCGGGAACTGTTGGGGCAGATCCTCGACAAGTGGTCCCTGAGCGTGCTCACCGAATTGTGCGAGGCTCCGCGCCGCTTCAACGAGCTGCGGCGCGCCGTTGCCGAGGTCACGCAGAAATCCCTGACGACCACGCTGCGCAGACTCGAACGCAATGGAATCGTCGAACGCCGGGTGGTGAACACCCGTCCCGTCGCGGTCGAATACCGCATCACGCCACTGGGGAAGACGGTGCGCGAACCGATCGACGCCCTGCTGCTGTGGGCGTCGACGAATCTTCCTCGCATCGAGGAAGCGCGACGCAGATTCGACGAGGAGCCCGACGAATGAGCGTGTCAGCGCTCGGGCCACGGTTCGACGACCGATCGAGGCCATTCCGCCTGCCATCCTCGGGCTTTCGCTTCATGCACCTCGCGAGGCGCCAGCACCGGATTCGGGCGGAGCACCATCCCGAACAGGTCGTCGAAACCGTGCGCCGCGTAGACCCGTAGTCCTGATCCGGGGTCGCGGGTGATGCCGAAACAACACGTGGTGGATGCGAAATGGTCGATGGCCGCGTAGCTCAGGTCGGCGTCGTCGAAGTAGAAGAGGTCGTCTACGCCCGACGCGACCGCGACTTCCAGGCCGACCACGCGGCGGTCACGATGATCGCGCCGGCGAGGGAACCGATGATCCCGCTGGGGCGTAATTCGAGTCCGTCACCTGCGAGAAGGCTGATGAGCAGACCTCCGATGAACGAACCCCCGACGCCCGCGACGAACGCGAGAGTCCAGTCGACCCCGGTCCCGGACCTGCCCACGACGAGCTGTGCCGCCGCGCCGACGAGCAGCCCGAACAGAATGATTCCGATGATCAACATTGAGCGAGTATAAGCCGAGATCGACACGGCGACAGTCTTTCCGCGATATGAATGCAGCGGCCGACACTGCATTTCGCCAGGGGAACGGCACTCGGCGGGAATTCACCCTACAGATTCATCCCGAGGGCGTGAATCGTCCGATCATGGTCTCCGGTCGGTCTTCCCCTGCGGCGATCCGATTCGGAGGTGCCGCCCCAGATCCCGTGACGTTCGCGGGTTTCCAGAGCGTAGTCGCGGCAGGGGATGCGGACGGGACACGACGTGCAGATCTGTTTCGCCGTGCGTTCACGGCGCTGCCGCATCCCGCGCGATTCGTCGTCCGGCGGGAAGAAGATCGAGGGATCGATGAGACGGCAGTCGGCGCGCGACTGCCACGGCTGCAGTTCCGCGTCCGGGCTGCTGCCGAACGGGGCGAAGAAAGGCGTTGTTGTCATGGTTCTCGTCCGGCGACCGAAGTGAAAACGGTGCCGTCCGGTGTCCGACCACGACGGTGCATGAGCGGACACCGGACGGGGTGGTCAGTGCATGTGGCTGCCGCCATTGATGTCGACGGTCGTGCCGGTCAGGTAGGCCGCGTCCTCCGACGACAGGAACGTGATGACCGAGGCCACCTCACGGGTGGTGGCGGTGCGTCCGAGCGGAACGTCGCGGCAGATGGCGGCCTCCTGCTCAGGAGTGCTGCCGACGCGGATGCTGGTGTCGACCGCGCCGGGGGTGACGGCGTTGACGGTGACGCCGCTGTCGCCGAGCTCCCGGGCGAGCGACTTGGTGAACCCGAGGACGGCGGCTTTCGCCGACGAGTAGGGGACCTTGCCGAAGACACCGCCGCCACGCTGGGCGGAGACCGACGACATGTTCACGATGCGTCCCCATCCGTTCTCGATCATGCCCGGCAGGAATGCCCGGGTGACGAGGTAGGTGCCGGTGGCGTTGACGGCCATCACCTTGTTCCACAGTTCGAGGCTCGTCTCGAGGAACGGCACCGGCGAGGTGATGCCGGCGATGTTCGCGACAGCTCCGACGGGCGGGAGATTGCCCGCGGCGACTTCCGCGGCGACGGCATCGTGCGCTGCCTGCACCGACGCCTCGTCGGCCACGTCGATCTCGTGTCCGAAGGACGGGACGGAGTACTCGCTGCCGATCTCGGCGGCGACCTTGGCGGATTTCTCACCGTCCAGATCGAGGACGACGACGGCCCAGCCGTCCTCCGCGTAGCGGCGGGCGGTGGCGAGGCCGATGCCGCGCTCGGAGGTGGCTCCGGTGACGACTGCGGTGCGTCGGATCGAGGACATGGGTTTCTCCTTGAGGTTGGTTCAGGGGATGAGAGTGGTGACGAATCGAGCTGCCCGAGAGGCGCTTTCGGGTCGCTCGGGGTCGGTGATGTCGCGGGTCTCGAGTTCGAGGGCGAAGTGCCCGGTGTACCCGCGGGCGTCGAGGGCGGCGAGGCCGCCGGCGAAGTCGGCGTGCCCGTTGCCGATGCTGAGGTTGATGTTTCCGGGCACTGCGTCCCGGAGATGGACGTGCGTGATGCGCGAGGCGAACAGGTCGACGAAATCGACCGGATCTCCGCCCGACGCGACGATGTGGCTGAAGTCCATCACCACGCCGATTCCGGGGGGCAGTCGTGCTGTCAGCCGGGCAGCGCGAGCGATGTCGCAGCACAGTCGGTGGACGTGGAGGGATTCGGTCCACAGGCCCACCCCGAAGTCCCGGGCCCGGACGTGTGCCCGCTCGAGTTGTGCCGCGACGGTGTCGAGGTCTTCGTCGAGGGACCGTATCGGCCGGTCGTCGAGGTGCCCGCACGGCAGCACCAGGGAGCGCGCCCCGATGCGGGAGGTGAGGGTCAGCAACCGGTCGAGATGGTGATCCCGCCGTTTCTGTTCTTCGGAGGTCAACGGCGCGTCGAGGTCGCCGATGTCGCCGTTGACGCTACGGACGCGCAGGCCCGAGATTGCCACCTCATCGACGACACGGTCGACGGCGTCCGCGTCGAGCACGAACGGAACGTGATCGCAGACTCCGGGTAGGGCGCCGAGATCGATCTCGGTGAAGCCCAGGCCGGCGATGGTTCGTAGCGCTGTGGGCAGGTCTAGGTGGCGGAAGCTGATCGTCGAGCAGCCGAGCCGATCGTGGAACACGAGAACCTCCTGGAAGGTGATGGGGACCACGCTAACCGTGCCGACTGTCAACAGTCAACCGTTGCCTACTGACAGTTGACAGGGTGGGGTGTCCGCGCTCACACTGAGTTCACTGTTGACAGTCGACATCTTCTTTCCCCGTCGCACCAGCGGCCGTATCCTCGGTCCGCAAGGAGAAATTCATGAGCACAGAAGCGCTCGAGATGCGAGGTCCCGTCGAGGGCACCAAGGACGCCAAACGCGTCGCGATCGGTTCCTCTGTCGGCGCCGTCATCGAGACCTACGACTTCATCGGCTTCGGCACCGCTGCAGCGTTGTATTTCGGGACAGCCTTCTTCCCCAGCGGTGATCCCGTCATCGGCACCCTCGCCGCCTTCGCCACCCTCGGCGTCGGATTCGCTGCACGACCTCTCGGGGGGATCCTCGGTGGTCACCTCGGAGACAAGGTGGGGCGCAAGCCGGTCCTCGTCGCCTCACTGATCGTCATGGGCCTGGCCACCTTCGCCATCGGCCTGCTTCCGACCTACGGCCAGGTCGGTCTCGTCGCACCGGCGCTGCTGGTGACCGTCCGCATCATCCAGGGACTCGCCTTCGGCGCCGAATGGGGCGGAGCGATCCTGATGAGTTACGAACACGCGCCGTGGAAATCGAAGGGCCGCTACACCGGCATCGTCCAAGCGGGATTCCCCGTCGGGCTGCTGTTGGCCAACCTCGTATTCCTGTTCAGCGTCCACCTCGGTGGCGACTGGGCGTGGCGGGTGCCGTTCCTCGCGAGCATCGTCCTCGTCGTCGTCGGGCTGATCATCCGGTCCAAGGTGCCCGAGTCCCCGGTCTTCGAGGACGTCAAGGACAGCGGCGAGATCGCTGCCTCCCCGATCCTGGACTCCGTCAAGAAGGACTGGCGCGACATCCTCCGCGGCATCGGCCTGCGCGTGGCCGAAACCGCCGGCTACGCCGTCTCGATCACCTACATGATCTCCTACCTGCACGAGAACGACCTCGCCGGGAAATCGGAAACCCTGCTGGCCCTGTGTGTGGCCTCGGCGATCGGCATCTTCGCCACGATCGGCTGGGCGAGTCTGACCGACCGTATCGGCCGTCGCCCGGTGTATCTCGGAGTCTGCGCGTTCGCCGCCCTCTTCGGGGTCCCGATGTTCCTCCTGGTCAACACCGGCACGTTCGTGCTGATCCTCGCCACCGTCGTGATCGCCTACGCCGTCTGCCAGAACGCCCTTGCCGGAGCGCAGGGTGCCTGGTTCCCCGAACTGTTCCAAGCAGCGCGCCGCGCCTCGGGCGCATCGCTGGCCTACCAGATCTCGGCGATGGTCTCCGGGTTCACCCCGTTCATCACCGCGCTGCTCTACTTCGCCTTCGGCTGGATCGGCCCGGCCCTGCTCTTCAGCTTCTACGGCCTCGTCGGTCTCGTCTGCGCCCTCGTCACCCGTGAGACCTGGGGACCGACCGAGCGTCGTCTCGCCGATCAGGCCGGCCGGTCGAACTCACACCCTTCCGATAGCCCCGGCGGCCCCCTGTCCGGTGGGACCGCCGCGGCATCGAGCACCAAGGAAAAGGAACTTCTGTGACCACCACAGCGCATCCCCGTCCCGACATCGCTCTGCCTCGGAACGAGCGACTCGCCGCCATCGACGAATTCGCCTATCGCCTCCGGCACAACGTGATCGACATGGGCCAGGAACAAGGTCAGGGCTACGTCGGCCAGGCGCTCGGCGCCGCGGACATCCTCGCCACCGTCTACGGAGACCATCTGCGCTTCCGCGCCGACGACCCGCACTGGGACGGCCGCGACCGGTTCCTCCTGTCGACCGGCCACTACGCCATCGGCCTGTACGCGGCGCTCGCGGAAGCGGGGATCATCTCCCGCGACGAGTTGCTCACCTACGGCTCGGACGACTCGCGCCTGCCGATGTCGGGCATGTCGACCTATACCCCCGGTATGGAGATCTCCGGCGGCTCGCTCGGCCACGGCCTTCCGATCGCCGTCGGCATGGCACTGGGTCTGCGTCACCAGGGTTCGCCGGCACGGATCTTCAACTTCCTGTCCGATGGCGAACTCGACGAAGGGTCGACCTGGGAAGCGGCCATGAGCGCGCACCACCACCGACTCGGCAACCTCATCGCGATGGTCGACATCAACGCACTGCAGGCCGACGGTGCCACCAGCGGAGTGCTGAGCACGGAACCGGTCCACGACAAGTGGACGGCCTGCGGGTGGCGCACCTACCGGGTCGACGGCAACGACACCGGTGCGCTGCTCGACGCCTTCGATGCGGCCATCGCCGAGGCCGCCCCGGCCGGATCCCCGGCGATCGTCCTGTGCGACACCCGTGTAGGCAAGGGCGTTCCGTTGCTCGAAACCCGCGAGAAGGCGCACTTCATGCGCATCGACGAAGACGAATGGCAGATCTGCCGCGACCAGCTGACCGCCGGCCACAACCGCGAGGACGTCCGATGACCACCACCGCCCCCAAGCTCAAGACCTCGGCGATGATCGCCTCCTTCGTCGATCCGGGTCAGCGGACCACCGCCGCACCGTTCGGCCACGCGCTGGTCGCGGCTGCCCAGGAGGACGACCGGATCGTCGGCCTGTCCGCGGATCTCGCGAAGTACACCGACATGCACGTCTTCGCCGAGGCGTTCCCGGACCGGTTCTTCCAGATGGGCATGGCCGAACAGCTGCTCCTCGGTGCCGCGGCGGGCATGGCCGAGACCGGCCTGATCCCGTTCGCGTCGACCTACTCGGTGTTCGCCGCGCGCCGCGCGTACGACTTCCTGTGCCTGGACATCGCCGAGCCGAATCTCAACGTCAACATCGTCGGCGGGCTTCCCGGCCTGACCACCGGATACGGCCCCAGTCACCAGGCCACCGAGGACATCGCCATCTTCCGCGGCATGCCCAACCTGACGATCGTCGATCCGTGCGACTCGATCGACATCGAACAGGCCGTGCCGCAGCTCGCCGCGAGTGACGGCCCCACCTATCTCCGCTTGCTGCGCGGCAAGGTCGCCACGGTCCTCGACGAGTACGACTACCGCTTCGAACTCGGCAAGGCGAAGGTGCTGCGCGGCGGGAACGACGTCGTCTTCGTCACCAGCGGCCTGATGACCATACGCGCGTTGCAGGCGGCGGACGTGCTGGCAACCCACCACGTGGATGTCGGGGTGGTGCACACGCCCACGATCAAACCGTTCGACGCAGCCACGGTCCTGGCGGAGATCGACACCGACCGACTGGCGGTCACCCTCGAGAACCACACCGTCGTAGGTGGGCTCTTCGAGACCGTCGCTGCCGCAGTCGTCGGGGCGGGACTGGGGAAGAGGGTCGTCCCCATCGGCCTGCCCGACCGGTTCCTCGATGCCGGCGCGCTACCCACCCTGCACGACCGGTACGGCTTGAGCACCGACCGGGTGGTCGCGCGGGTGCTCGACGAGCTCGGCTGACCGACACGCTGTACGGGTCCCGCACCGGAGCCGGTGCGGGACCCGTATCATTGTCGACAGACTGTTGTCGACAGTCGGCCGCTGACACCTGGAGGCAACTCATGGCTGCTCAACCCGCTGCGCTGCTGGGGCTCGAGAGGACCAGCCTGCGTCAGCAGGCCGTCACCGCCCTGCGCACCGCGATCACGAGCGGCGCGCTCGCCCCGAGCAGCCCCCTCGTCGAAACCGAGCTGTCCGAGATGCTCCAGATCAGCCGGGGAACCCTGCGCGAGGCGATGCGGCAGCTGCAGCAGGAAGGTCTGATCTCTGCCGGTGCCCGCGGTCGCCTCTACGTTCGGCACCTCGACGCCAAGGAGATCCGCGACATCTTCGCCGTGCGCGCGGCCCTGGAAGCGTTGGCCGTCCGCGACCTCGCGGAGCGGGACGACCGGGCCTCGGTGATCCCGGCCCTGCGCGAAGCTCTCGAGGCCATGGCGCATGCCGAGAACGACCTCGAGGCACGCATCGAGTCCGACCTGAACTTCCACCGACTGCTCTGCCGTCTGACCGGCAACGAAACGCTCATGCACTCGTGGCAGTCGCTCGAGGGATCGATCCGCATGTCCATCATGTTCGCCGGTCTGGAGAAGGCGGTCGGAAACATGGACGTCGGGCGCCACAGTGCCATCGTCGACGCCATCGAAACCGGTGACTCCGACAAGGCTGCGTCCACGGTGCGTTCGCACATGGCGTGGGCCGCAAGCAATCTCGTGTCCTGATCCGTACTCGTCAGGGTGTCGCTGCCGGTTCCGGAGGTCTCGTCGGGCAGGATGGTGGCCATGCAGACCACACCTCTGACCTTCGAGTCCTCCGTCGTCGTTTCCGCCACCCCCGACGAGGTGTACGCCCTCGTCTCCGATGTCACCCGCACCGGTGAATGGTCACCCGTCTGCGCGGAATGCTGGTGGGACGAAGGGCAGGGCCCCGAGGTCGGTTCCTTCTTCACCGGCCGGAACGTCACCCCCGAACGCACCTGGGAGACCCGCTCGGAGGTCGTCGTCGCCTCTCCGGGCCGTGAATTCGCGTGGTCGGTCGGTCCCGGCCTCGTGCGCTGGAGCTACGTCATCAAGCCCGCGGACGCCGGCACGGAACTGACGGAGACCTGGGAGTTCACCGAAGCAGGGCAGAAGTTCTTCCACGAGAAGTTCGGGGCGGAGGCACCTGCCCAGATCGCCGCGCGGGAGCAGGCCGCCCGCAGCGGAATTCCGGCGACCCTGGACGCGATCAAGCGCATCATCGAGGGCTGACCCGGGCGCTCGTCGTCCCGTCCCGTTTCCACGTTATCGCGCAGGTGGGGGCTTGTCGCAAGCCCCCACCCGGGGCTCATACTGCCCGTCCGGTGTCGTGGAGAGGGGCGGACATGCACGAGGTCGTAGTGGTCGGCTGCGGGCCGACGGGAATGATGCTGGCGGGGGAGTTGCGCCTGGCCGGCGCGGGCGTCGTCGTACTCGAACGTCGCGAATCGCAGGAACTCGCAGGGTCGCGGGGTGGCGGTATCCATGCCCGCACCATCGAACTGCTCGATCAACGAGGAATCGCCGAGCGATTCCTCGCCGAGGGGCGGACGGTGAACACCGCGACCTTCGGGGGCACCAGGCTCGACGTGGGCCGTCTGCCCACCCGCCATCCGTACACGCTCGCGTTGTTCCAGAACCACATCGAACGGCTGCTGCTGCAGTGGATCGAGGAACTCGGCGTGCCGATCCGGCGGAACATCGAGGTCGTCGGTGCCCATGCGGACGAGGACAGCGTCCGACTTCGGCTCGCATCGGGGGAGTCGGTGCAGGCTCGATACGTGGTGGGCGCCGACGGCGGTCGCAGTGTCGTGCGCCGCGAGGCCGGGATCGGATTCGAAAGGCCGGATGCGACACGCAGCAGCCTGATCGCCGAAGTGCGGGTCACCGAGGAACTCCCCACCGACGCCAAGATCGACGAACGCGGCGTCCACGGTCTGTACCCGATGGGGGAGGGCCGAGTGCGGGTCGTGGTGACCGAAGCCGAACTGGGACCTTCCACGCCGCCGACGCTCGACGACCTGCGACGAGAACTGGTCCACGTGTTCGGCACCGATTTCGGTGTGCACGATCCCACCTGGCTCTCACGGTTCACCGACGCGACCAGACAGGCGACGACCTATCGTGCGGGCCGGATCCTGCTCGCGGGCGACGCCGCACACGTGCATTCACCCACCGGCGGACTGGGTATCGGCCTAGGCATCCAGGATGCCGTCAATCTCGGCTGGAAACTCGGGCAGGTCGTGCGAGGGGACTCGGGGGAGGGCCTGCTCGACACCTACCACGCCGAACGGCACCCGGCCGGCGCGCGGGCGCTGAAATTCACGATGGCCCAATCTCTTTTCCAGAAGGCCGATCCGCGCCAGGAGGCCCTGCGCGATCTGATCGACGAGGTCCTCCGCGTCGACGACGCCGGAGCGCCGATCGCGGCGTTGATCTCCGGTCTCGACGTCGCCTATGACCTCGGTGAGGGGCACCCGCTGCTGGGACGACGTATGCCGGATCTCGACGTCATTGCCGAGGAGAAGTCGGTGCGCGTGTTCGGACTCATGCACCGGGCTCGTCCGCTTCTGTTGCAATTCGACGGCCCGCCACTCGATTCCAGGAATATTCCCGACTGCGTCGACCTCGTGCGGGTGCGCTACGACGGCGTCTGGGAGTTGCCGTTGCTCGGTGAGGTGGACGCGCCGTCGGCCGTGCTCGTGCGCCCGGACGGGCACGTGGCCTGGGTGGGGGAGGGCTCGACGGACGGTCTCGACGACGCGCTCGCGAAGTGGTGCGGCACTGCGGCCGTCCGAACAGGAACCGTTGCGTGAGCAGGGAATTCCTGACCTACACGGGTAGGCCGTATAGACCTTGCGCGCCGAACCGGGCTTCGCGCGCGTTGCAGCGGCGGCAAGACACGGTTCGGCGCGCAAGGATCGGCGGCACAGCGCGTTCGATGCGTCACCTACGGGGGACCGCGACGTACTTGACCTCGAGGAACTCGTCGATGCCGATGGTGCTTCCCTCACGTCCGAGACCCGACGCCTTGATACCGCCGAACGGTGCCGCGGGGTTGGACACGATGCCGGTGTTCAGCCCGACCATGCCGACCTCGAGCGCTTCGCTGACACGGAAACTGCGGTCGACGTCCTGGGTGAAGATGTATCCGGCCAGTCCCCAGGGCGTGTTGTTGGCGATCTCGACGACCTCGTCCTCGGTATCGAAGACGACGATGGGCGCGACCGGCCCGAAGATCTCCTCGCTCATCAACGCGGCGTCCTTCGACACGTCGGCGAGGACGGTGGGTGGGTAGAAGTAGCCGGGTCCCTCCGGCCGGTTGCCGCCACACACGACGCGCGCTCCACGTTCGACGGCATCGGCGACGAGACGCTCCACCTTCGCCAGGGCCTTCTCCTCGACCAGCGGACCGACCTGGGTGCCCTCGACCAGGCCGTCCCCGACGGCGAGGGCATCCATACGCGCAGCGAGCTTCTCGGCGAACCGATCGGCGACCGCGCGCTGCGCGAAGATGCGGTTCGCGGCGGTGCACGCCTCACCCATGTTGCGCATCTTCGCGGCGAGCGCGCCGTCGACTGCCCGGTCGAGATCCGCGTCCTCGAACACGATGAACGGGGCATTTCCTCCCAGTTCCATCGAACTCCGCATCACGTGCTGGGATGCCTGTTCGAGCAATCGGATGCCCACCGCGGTCGACCCGGTGAAACTGACCTTGCGTGCGATACCGCTGGACATCCAGGCCGAGACGACCTCCCCGGGCGCGGTGGTGGGCACGACGTTCAGCACACCCTTCGGCACACCGGCCTCGACGAGCACGTCGACCAGGGCCAGCGAGGTCAGCGGAGTGAGCTCCGAGGGTTTGAAGACGATGGTGCACCCGGCTGCGATGGCGGGTCCGATCTTGCGGGTGCCCATGGCGAGCGGGAAGTTCCACGGCGTGACGAGGACGCAGGGTCCCACCGGCTCCTTGGACACCAGGATGCGGGTCGCGCCGTCGCCGGTGCTGGTCACATCACCGCGGATGCGGACGGCTTCCTCGGAGAACCACCGGAAGAACTCCGCCGCGTAGGCCACCTCGCCCTTCGCCTCGGCGAAGGGTTTGCCCATCTCGGTGGTCATGATGGTCGCGAACTCGTCCTGCCGCTCCAGGATGAGCTCGTAGGCCCGGCGAAGGATCACGCTGCGTTCGCGCGGAGCGGTCTTCGCCCAGTGTTTCTGCACGCGGGCGCAGGTTTCGATGGCACGCCGGGCGTCGTCGGCGTTGCCGTTCGCGACGGTCGCGACGACCTCCTCGGTCGCCGGGGCGACGACCTCGAATCGTTCACCGGAGCTCGATTCGACCCACTCACCGTCGATGAACAATCCTGTGCTGACGCGGGACACTGCGTCGGAGACGCCCACCCGTGTCCCGACAATCGTTGCATCGGTCATGCGCTTTCCTCCTCGGAGATGGTGTTGTTCATCGACATTCGTGGCCCGGGATCGAGCAGTTCTGCGAGATGTTGCCCCGGGCAGGACACGTCGATCTGTGCGACCTGCATCGCGCACGAGAATCCGTCGGTGACCACCGCGGAGTCGTCGTCGGCCGCGCGCAGTGCCGGGGCGAGGGAGGTCTCCGCGACCTTCATGCTGATGTCGTGGTGTTGTTTCTCGAATCCGAAGTTTCCTGCTACGCCGCAGCATCCGACCGCGTCGCGGACGTCGTCGACTCCCGCTGCGGTCAGGATCCGGCGATGGCTTCCGGCGCCGAACACGGAGTACTCGTGGCAATGGGTCTGCAGCACCATCTCGTTCGGTAGCGGCTGTGCAGGAGCGGGTGTCCAGCCGTTGCGCACCATGGTGTCCAGGTAGGACGCGAAGCTGTGGACCCGTGCGGCGACGCGACGCGCAGCCTCGGTGGGCACCAGCTCGGGCAGGTCCTTGCGCAGGGCGGCGGCGCAA
Source organism: Rhodococcus sp. BUPNP1 (assembly GCF_002215235.1). Classification (NCBI taxonomy): domain Bacteria; kingdom Bacillati; phylum Actinomycetota; class Actinomycetes; order Mycobacteriales; family Nocardiaceae; genus Rhodococcus; species Rhodococcus sp. BUPNP1. Next base: position 105,355 of record NZ_NERM01000015.1, on the reverse strand, counting down.
CTCGGCTCGACGACGACGATCGGCCGGTCGGTGCCGTCGTCCAGTGTGCGGGCGGCGTGGGAGAGTTTCTTCTTCGCGGTGTCGAGCTGGCCGGTGGAGATCCACGTCAGTCCGCAGCACGCGTCCGCGGAGCAGCTCACCTGCTGATCCGCCGAGGCGAGCACGCGGGCGGCGGCACCGGCGACCTCCGGCCGCAACCCGCGAGTGAAGGTGTCGACGAACAGCACCACCGGCATCGAACCGGACCGGCCGCTCAGCGCGTCGCTCACGGCCTTCTTCCAGGCCCGCCGGGAGGCGAAAGGCGGAAGTACCCGGTCGGGGGAGATGCCGCCGAGAGCGGCGACGCGCTTGGCGAGAGAAGTGCGCAGGACCGCGTTGACCAGCGGTGCTGCCACCCCCGTGACGCGGAGCCAGCGTGGCAGCCACCCCAGCGAATAGTGCGATACCGGTCGTCGTGTGCCGTCGTAGTAGTGCGAGAAGAACTCGGATTTGTAGGTGGCCATGTCGACGCCGGCCGGGCAGTCGGTCGAGCAGGCCTTGCACGACAGGCACAGATCGAGTGCCTCACGCACCTGTTCGGACTTCCACCCTTGTTCGATCGTGCGGGCGCCGCGCACCATCTCCTGCAGGACCCGGGCCCGGCCGCGAGTCGAATCCTTCTCGTCGCGGGTCGCGCGGTAGCTCGGGCACATCACGCCCCCGGCGTCGGCCCGGCACCGTCCGACGCCGATGCAGCCCTGGACGGCGTGCACCCACGGGTCGGGGGTGTGTTGCGGCCGCGCGCCGTCGGGACGGACCGCCTCGATCGGGTGCAGGTCGTAGTGGGTACGCCAGGTGCGTTCGGGAACGCCCGCCAACGCCAGATCTTCATCGATCCGTGCCGGGTCGGTCAGCGATCCCGGGTTCAGGATGCCTTGCGGGTCCCAGATCGTGCGGAAGGCGCGGAATGCGCTCATCATCCGCGCGGAGTACATCACCGGCAGCAGTTCCGAGCGGGCACGGCCGTCGCCGTGTTCTCCGGAGAGCGATCCGCCGTGACGGACCACCAGACGCGCGGCTTCGTGCGTGAACTCGCGGAAGACCTTCCGGCCCTCCTCGGTGCGCAGGTCGTAGGTGATGCGGATGTGCATGCAGCCGGCGCCGAAGTGCCCGTACATCACCCCCTGCAGACCGTACCGGTCGAGCAGTGCACGGAAGTCCTGCAGGTAATCGGCGAGGTTCTCCGGCGCGACGGCGGAATCCTCCCAGCCCGGCCAGGATTCGCCACCGGACGCCAGACGGGAGGACAGTCCGGCGCCGTCCTCGCGCACCCGCCACAGGGAAGCGCGCTCGGTGGTGTCGGCCGCGATGCGGCCGTCGACGAGACGGCCGTTGCGGCGAAGTTTGTCGAGCAGTGCGTCGGCGGCCGCGGCCACGGAGTCCGGGTCGTCACCGTCCAGGTCCACGTAGAGCCACGCGCTTCCGGCGGGGAGACCGAGGACGGAGTTCTCGCCCCGACGCAGCCGCATGGTCTCGACGATCGCCGCGTCGACACCCTCGACCGCCGCAGGAGAGAATTCCAGGATGGTTCCGATGTCGCGGGCTGCGTCGACGACGTCGTCGTAGCCGAGGCAGACCAGCAACGCGCTGGACGGGCGGGGAACCAACTCGACGCGGGCGCCGACGATCACCGCGCACGTTCCCTCGGATCCGACGAGCGCACGGGCGACATCGAACCGCTTCTCCGGCAACAGATTGTCCAGGTGGTACCCCGAGACCTGCCGTTGGATCCTCCCGAGCTCGGTGCGGACCTCGAACAGGTGCTCGCCCGCCAACGCGGTGAGCTCGGCGTCGAGCTGCTGCGCGCGAGCCGCAGCGGCCGCGTCGTCGGGGTCGGTGGCACGCAGGCCTCGCTGCGCCGCGGTGAGCCGGAACCCGTCGGCGGTGACGAGGTCGATCTCGTGGACGTGATCGGACATGCGGCCGTAGCGCACCGAGTGGTTTCCGCAGGCGTCGTTGCCCAGCGCGCCACCGACCGTGGCCCGGTTCTTCGACGAGGGATCGGGGGCGAAGGTCATCCGACCCGAGGACGCGTCCTCGACTGCCCGCGTAAGGGTGTCGAGCACGACGCCCGGTTCGACGTCGGCGACACCGGACGTCTCGTCGATGTCGAGGATGCGGTTCATGTGCCGGGAGAAGTCGAGGACGACACCGGAGCCGACGGCATTACCCGCCATCGACGTCCCGCCCCCTCGGCTGACCAGCGGAATCCCGGTGTCGCCGCAGGCGGTCACCACCGTCACGACGTCGTCCACCGACCGAGGAAAGACCACGGCCGAGGGTGGCACCCGATAGTTGGAGGCGTCGTAGGAGTACTCGGCCCGTCGACGCGTCGAGGTGTCGATCGGGACGCCCAGTGCGTGGAGTCTGTCGGTGAGGAGTCGAACTCGGACGTTCTCGTCGGTCGAGGAAGCTCCGCCGTCCTGTCCTATGGTGAGCTGGTCGTCGTTCATCGCGTGCGCCGCGTCAGGAACGGGGACCGCAGAGAATGTGGGCGCGTCGGATCAAGGAACACTATCGGCCGCCTCCCAGTTTGTAGGATTGTCGACAATCCTGTGTATGCACGGAGCGTACAAAGCGGCGACGCCGAACGCAACGCACACCGCCTGCGCATCCGCATCCGTAATCGAGCTTCTTCGGGCCCTTAGCTGGTCGGTGCGTCGGCGATGAGCACCGCGAGCAGCAATTCCGCCCGTACCCGCGCGTCCCCGAGGTCGACATCGAGCAACTGCTCGATCTTCGCGATGCGCCCGCGCAGCGTGTGCCGGTGGACGTCCAGCGCGGCCGCTGCCGATTCCCAATGTCCGTTGGCTTCGAGAAACGCGCGTAGTGAAGGAACCAGGCGCCCGCCGCGCTCGCGGTCGTATTCGGCGAGGACCGTTACGGTCGACGCGGCGACGGATTCGAGCACGGACCGTACCTGGGGAGAGGCGAGGAGGGCGGTGCCGTGGGTGGCATCGAACTCCGCGATACGACAGGTGGCGTCGGTGGTGCGCAGTGCATGCTCGGCCTGCTCGAGTCCTTGTCGGACCTCGGCGATCCGATGGGCGGGGCTGAGGCCGGCGCGCAGGGGGCGGGCGTGCTTCGCCGGTAGGTCGGCGAGCATCGCCGTGACGTCGGAGATGCTGTCGTCGCCGCGCAACAGCACGGTGAGTTCGTCCCCCTCCTCGCGGCTGTAGAACGGTCGCCGGCGGGCGTCGAGAACGATGTCGAGATGCCGACGCACCTCGGACGAATGCGGTGTGCTCAGCCGCAGGACGCGGACGCGGTTGCGTCGACCGACAGCGTCGGCCAGGTACTCCAGTGCATCGCCCGCGTCCAGGAGACCCGCGGCGAGTAGGTCGAAGACCTTGGACCCGAGGTCGTTTCGTTCGTTCCGCAGACGCCGGGGCTTGTCGAGTTCGAGGGTCACCAGGGAGACAGCGTGACCGATCAGTACGAGTTCGACGTTCTGGAGGGGTCGGTCCGCTTGGACCGCCAGGTATCCGTTCACGATGCCGCCGTGGACGACCGGCTGAACCGTCACCGTCCTCCCCGGGCGAATCAAGGTGACCGACCCGGTGCCGTCCCGCCGCGCCTCGGCGATCGGCTCGGTGAGGTCCGGGTCCGGCATCGGATGAGCGATCACGGCATCGTCGCGCTCGGCCACGTACACGACCGAGGCGGAGGTCGAGACGGCCAGTTCGCGCACGATGGCGGTCACGCCCCCGCGCAGTGCGGCCCGTGTGATGCGGACCTGGGTGTCGGCTGCTCGGCGCACCAACTCGTACTCCTGCTCGGCGAGCCGCGTCGTCACCGCACGGCTGACCGCCGCGAACGGGGTCGTGTAGGGCACTTCGAGCAGCGCCAATCCCGCCGCGTCGGCGGCCTCGAGTACCGACGGAGGGATTTGTTCGTGCGACAGGCCGGTGCCGAAGCCGAGTGCGGCAATCCCGGCCTCTGCGAGTCGCCGGACGTAGTCGCCACCCTCCTCGTCGCGCAGGCCGAGGCCGGTGGTCAGGGCCAGTTCGCCTCCGGACAACCATGGTCGCGGGTCGACGAGTTCGGTGGGCTGGACGAAATCGATCAGTCGCTCCTGCCCGGCCCGTCCGGCCCGCAGTGCCAGCCCGAGTCCTGGTTGTCGTAGTAACCAGGCGATGCCCACGCTCATGACCGTCATCCTATGGCGGTGGACGAATCGGCGTATTTCCTCGGAGCAGGTTGTACGAAATGGATATGGAGCCGTTCCGTCCCCGCTTCGATACCCGAATCACCACCTGCTCCGCACCGCACCGTCGACGGCGACGCTGCGATCACGCGCCGAGCGAATGATCGAGTAAGGACCCTCATGTCCGAGATGGAGTACCGACTTCCCCAGCAGCGTCGCCTCGTCACCGAGTTGCCCGGCCCGCGCTCGGTCGCTCTGACCGAACGCCGCCACAATGCTGTCGGCGCGGGCGTCGCCTCGTCCGTGCCCGTCTACGCCGCCGACGTCGACGGCGGTGTCGTCGTCGACGTCGACGGCAACTCGCTGATCGACCTCGGTTCCGGTATCGCCGTCACCAGCGTCGGGGGTTCGGATCCCGCCGTGGTGGCCGCGGTGAGCGAGCAGGTCGCGCACTTCACGCACACCTGCTTCATGGTCACCCCTTACGAGGGTTACATCGCCGTCGCCGAGAAGCTCGCCGAGCTCACCCCGGGTGATCATCCGAAGCGCACGGTGCTGTTCAACAGCGGCGCCGAGGCGGTGGAGAACGCCGTGAAGATCGCGCGGGTCGCGACCGGTCGCAGCGCCGTGGTGGTGTTCGACCACGCCTACCACGGCCGCACCAACCTGACCATGGCACTGACCGCGAAGAACCAGCCCTACAAGGAGGGCTTCGGACCGTTCGCGCCCGACATCTACCGGGTCGCGGCGTCCTATCCGTTCCGCGAGGGCCTGAACCACGACGGCACCGAGGTCAGCGGTGAGCAGGCCGCCCGCCGCGCCATCTCGCAGATCGACAAGCAGATCGGGGCGCACAACGTCGCCGCGATCGTCATCGAGCCGATTCAGGGCGAGGGCGGATTCATCGTGCCCGCCAAGGGTTTCCTGCCCGCCCTCGTGGACTGGGCGAAGGCCAACGGCATCGTGTTCGTCGCCGACGAGGTGCAGACCGGCTTCGCGCGCACCGGCGACTGGTTCGCCAGCAACGACGAGAACATCGTCCCCGACCTGATGACCCTGGCCAAGGGCATCGCCGGTGGTATGCCGCTGGCAGCGGTGACCGGTCGCGCCGATCTCATCGACGCCGTGCACGGCGGCGGCCTCGGCGGCACCTACGGCGGCAACCCGGTGGCCTGTGCCGCTGCGCTGGCGACCCTGGACCGTATGGCCGAGCTGGACCTGTGCGGCCGGGCCCGCCGTATCGAGCAGATCGCCACCGACCGGCTGCGTGCGCTGGCGGCCGACATCGACATCATCGGTGAGGTCCGCGGCCGCGGCGCGATGCTGGCCGTCGAATTCGTGCAGCCCGGCACCCGTGAACCCGACCCCGAGGCGACCAAGGCCATCGCCGCCAAGGCACTCGAGCAGGGCGTCATCATCCTGACCTGCGGCACCTACGGCAACGTCATCCGCCTGCTGCCGCCGCTGGTGATCTCCGACGAACTGCTCGAAGACGGTCTCGACGTCCTCACCGCCGCCGTCCGCGAGGTCGCCGGCGCCACGTCCCTTGCAGGAGCAATCCGATGAACCACACCCTTCCCGCCGATGTTCCGACCCGGCTCTGGCTCGGTGGCAAGCTCGCCGATGCCTCGACCGGCGCGACGTTCCCGGTGACCGATCCGGCCACCGGTGCGGTGCTCGCCGAGGTCGCCGACGCCTCGCCGGCCGACGGCCTGCAGGCTCTCGAGCTCGCGAGTGCGGCACAGGCCGAGTGGGCGGCCACCGCACCGCGCACGCGTGGTGAGATCCTGCGCACCGCATTCGAACTCGTGCAGGCCCGCGCCGACGACTTCGCCCGCGTGATCACCCTCGAAATGGGCAAGACCCTGGCCGAGGCGCGCGGCGAGGTGAACTACGGGGCCGAGTTCCTGCGCTGGTTCGCCGAGGAGGCCGTGCGGATCGGTGGTCGAACCGCCACCGCCCCGGCCGGCAACGGACGCATCCTCGTCACCAAGGAAGCGGTCGGTCCCGTGCTGGCCATCACCCCGTGGAACTTCCCGCTGGCCATGGCCACCCGCAAGATCGGTCCCGCCCTTGCGGCGGGCTGCCCGATCATCGTCAAGCCCGCGGCGGAAACCCCGCTGACGATGCTGTTGCTCGGCCAGGTCTTCGCCGACGCCGGTCTGCCGGCCGGCGTGCTGTCCATCCTGCCGACCTCCGATGCTGCGGCGCTGACCGAGCCGTTGATCACCGATTCGCGGATGCGCAAGATCACCTTCACCGGTTCGACGGGGGTCGGCAAGCACCTGGTCCGGCAGTCCGCCGACCGGCTGCTGCGCACCTCGATGGAACTCGGCGGCAACGCCCCGTTCCTGGTCTTCGACGACGCCGATATCGACGCGGCCGTCGACGGGGCGATGGCGGCGAAGATGCGCAACGGGGGAGAGGCCTGCACCGCAGCCAACCGATTCCACGTCGCGCGGGCGGTGGCCGAGGAGTTCACCGACAAGCTCACCGCACGCATAGCCGCACTGCAGACCGGCCACGGCCTCGACGAGGGCACCGACCTGGGGCCGCTGATCACCGACCGGCAGCGCGCCACGGTCGACGAACTCGTCCGCGACGCGGTCGAGCGAGGAGCCCGCGTCCGCACCGGCGGGCGGATCCCCGACGGGACGGGCAGCTTCTACCCACCGACCGTGCTCGACCGGGTGCCGGTCGACGTCCGGCTGTTGAAGGAGGAGATCTTCGGTCCGGTCGCGGCGGTCACGATCTTCGACACCGAGGACGAGGCGATCGCCGCCGCGAATGACACCGAATACGGTCTGGCCGCCTACTTCTACACCTGCGACCTCGATCGGGCGATGCGCGTCGCGTCGGCGCTGAAGACCGGGATGGTCGGCGTGAACCGGGGTGTCATCTCCGACGTTGCCGCACCGTTCGGCGGTGTGAAGGAATCGGGCTTCGGCCGGGAGGGCGCCGCCGAAGGTATCGAGGAGTATCTCGACACCAAGTACATCGCCCTGTGAGCGTCTGCCGTCTGCACCCCGAGTCTGCGCAGGGTGCAGACGGCAGCGTGTCGTATCGGAGCCGGTCGGTAGCTGTGACACAGCCGTGGATGCCGACTGCGTGCGGTCGGGCTACGTACGGCCGCGACGGTCGTCGAATCCGTCGGCGTAGCGGAGGCGCTGTTGCGTGCCTACACCAGCCGAGTCACGCCGATGGTGTGATCGGTGGTGAACTCCTCGATCGCCCACTCGCCGTTGAATCGTCCGAGACCGGAGTTGCGTTCGCCACCGAATGCCACGTGTGCCTCGTCCTGAACGGTCATCTCGTTGATGAACGTCATGCCTGCCTCGACCCGATGCGCGAATTGCAGTCCGCGGTCGATGTTCTGCGTGAAGACTGCGCTGGACAGACCGAATTCGTGGTCGTTGGCCAGTTCGAGGGCGTGTGCTTCGTCGTCGGCGCGCAGGACCGCGACCATCGGGCCGAAGATCTCCTCGCGGGCGATCTCCATGTCGGGTGTGACGTCGACGAACACGTGCGGAGGCACGACCCGGCCGTCGATCTTCCCGCCGAGTGCAACGCGTGCTCCGGCGTGCCGGGCCTGCTCGATCTTTTCCTCGAGGCCCTTCAACTGCGAATCGTTGACGACCGGCCCGACCAAAGTGCCGTCTGCGGAGGGATCGCCGTAGGGCACGGCCTGCGCGGCTCGGGTGAACCGTTCGACGAAATCGTCGTACACCGGCGCCTGCACGATGATGCGGTTCACGGCCATGCAGATCTGTCCGGAATGCAGGAACGACCCGGTCACCGCTGCCTCGACGGCCGCGTCGAGGTCGGCGTCGTCGAGGACCACCAGGGGTGCGTTGCCGCCCAATTCGAGTGCCACCTTCTTGAGGTGCTCACCGCCGGTGGCGACCGCACCGACCTGCTTGCCGACCGGTGTCGAGCCGGTGAAGGAGATCAACCGCGGGACGGGATGCTCGACGAAAGCGTCGCCGATCTCCGAACCGGAGCCGATCACCACCGACAACACTCCCGCCGGTAGGCCTGCTTCCTCGAAGATCCGGGCGATCAACAGGCCGCCGGTCACCGGAGTGTCCGAGGCCGGCTTGATCACCACGGCATTGCCCAACGCCAATGCCGGTGCCACCGATCGCTGCGACAGGTGCAGCGGGAAATTCCACGGGCTGATCACCCCGACCACTCCGATGGGCTTGCGGTACACCCGCATCTCACGGTTCGGGGTGTTCGAATCGAAGATCGATCCGTGGACCCGGGACGGGAACGACGCCGCCTCCTGAGTGATGCCGATGGCCAGGGAGACCTCGGTATCGGCCTTGATCCGCGTCGAGCCGGATTCGGCGACCAGCCAGTCGATGATCTCGGCTCGGCGTTGTTCGAGGATCTGCGCGGCGCGACGCAGGACCGCGGCGCGGTCGGCGGGACCGGTCGCGGCCCACTCGGCCTGTGCTGCCCGGGCGGAGGTGTAGGCGGCGTCGACGTCCTCGGCGGAGGCGAGGCGGATCGTGGCGACCACGCTGTCGTCGAACGGGTTGGTGTCGGTCAGGACGCGGTCGGAGCGTCCCTCGCGCCACTGCCCATCGATGAACTGGGAGGCGACCGGCTGCCCGGCGAACGTGGCGGTAGAACCGAGATCTGTTGTTGTCATGGAGAACTCCTCGACGGTAGGTAGGTCAGGGAAAAGCGACGACGGGCTCGAAGGTCGATGCGTTTACCGAATCGTCGAATGTGGTGTTGATCTGTTCGAACAAATAGGCTCCACCTGCCGGTCTGGATGCCGGAGTCCGCACGATGTCCTCGTATCCGAGAACTGCCGACAGCGGCGTCGGATAACACTCGTTGCAGACGATCGCATCTGTGTGGCGTACCCCGCCGGCGACCATTCGAACCCGGAGCTTGCGCCTGGTCGGGACCGGCGACGCAGGAAATGGCGCACGGCTCTCGCGGCTGTGCGCCACGTCTTGCGTTCGATGGACGATGCCTACGAATCGAGCCGGCGATCGTCGAATCTGGCGGCGTGCCCGGCGATGTGAGCGTGCAGTCGCGCGACCGCCGGTGACGGAGTCCTCGTCCCCGTCGTCAATCCGATGGTGCGATTCGCGATTCCGGCGACCGGCACGGTGGCGATTCCGGGCACAGGCGTTTCGGAGTGAGGCAACAGTGCAACCCCGAGGCCCTGGGCGACCAGTGCCCGAATCGTTTCGAACTCGCTGATCTCGAACGCGATGTACGGTTCGATCCTGCTTCGGCGCAAACAGATTCGAGTTCTCTCCGGATGTGGTAGTCGGGTGGGCCGGCGATGAAGTGATCGTCCGCGAGCTCGCGCAGGTCGTCCCGAACCTTGTCGGCGAGCACTTCGCCGTGCGCCCGGACCAGCGGTTCTGTCCCGAGGCACGGGAGTCCGACTGGGAGTTGATCGACGCGGGGCAACGAGCCCAGCTCGTCAAACCCGATCGTCGCAGGATCGGGGTCCTGACCTTCGGCACCGAGGTCGTGGCGAGCGCGGACGGCAGCATCGCCGGATTGCTCGGGGCGTCGCCCGGCGCCTCGATCGCTCCATCGGCGATGGTCGAGCTGCTGAGCACGTGTTTCCCGGATGACGTGGCGCGGTGGCGACCGGTGCTCGAACGGATGATGCCCGACCTGTATCGGGAGACCGAAACGACCTCGCGCGCCGAACCGGGCCTCGCCCGCGCTACAGCAGCGGCGAGAAACGGTTCGGCGCGCGAGGATCCGAGCGCCTCGTAGGATTTACGCTCAGGCGGTCTGCAGGAACGGGTAGTCGGTGTAGCCCTCGGCTCCGGACGCGTAGAACAGCTCCGGACGCGGTGCGTTCTCCGGCTGCCCGTCCCGCCAGCGCTCGGCCAGGTCGGGATTGGCGATCAGCGCGCGGCCGACGGCCACGGCGTCGGCGTGCGAATCGTCGATCAGCTGCACGGCCTCGTTGCGGGTGGTCGGCGAGCCGAAGCCGCTGTTGGCGATCACCTTGCCGCCGAAACGCTTCCGGAGTTCCTGGACCAGATCGCCGGTCGGCTCCTTGTGCAGGACCGACAGATACGCCAGGCCCAGGGGCTGCAGGGCGTCGACCAGAGCGCCGTAGACGGCACGCACATCGTCGCGATCGGTCTCGACGGCGTCCTGGATGTTGTGTTCGGGGGAGATCCGCAGCCCGACACGTCCGGCGCCGACCGCCTCCGACACGGCCTTCACGACCTCGACAACGAGGCGGATCCGGTTCTCCACCGAACCGCCGTACTGGTCGTCCCGCACGTTCGATGCGGGGGAGAGGAATTCGTGCAGCAGGTAGCCGTTGGCGCTGTGGACCTCGACGCCGTCGAGTCCGGCATCGATCGCGCGGCGGGCCGAGGCGACGAAGTCGTCGACGACGGAGGGGATCTCGTCGATGGTCAGCGCGTGGGGCACGGGGTAGGGCTGCTTACCCTGCTCGGTGTGCACCTGGCCGTCGATCGCGATCGCGCTCGGCCCGACGACACGCCGGCCACCGTTGACGTCGGGATGCGTGACGCGGCCGCCGTGCATCAACTGCAGCACGATGCGTCCGTCGCGCTCGTGCACGGCATCCGCGACGCGACGCCAGCCGGCGACCTGCTCGTCGGTGACGATGCCGGGCTGACCGACGAAGGCCTGCGATTCGAAGTTCACATAGGTTCCCTCGGCGATGATGAGTCCGGCGCTCGCCCGCTGACGGTAGTGCTCGACGATCAGATCTCCGGGTACACCGGCCGAACCACCACGCAGGCGGGTCAGCGGGGCCATGACGATGCGGTTCGCGAGTTCGAGGTCTCCGAGGGCGACAGGTGTGAACAGATCCATGGGTGGCGCAACCACCCCCACCCCCGACGGCATTCCGGTGCCCTGCCGATTGTGGGATGGGTCATAGCGCCGGGTGGATGGTCACTCCGAGTGTTCGACGGCGGTGACCAGCCGATTCGACCAGTTCTCCAGGTGCTCGACGAACTCCGGTGGCGACGCACCGAGCAGCCGTCCTCCGGACATGCCCACGGCGAAGACCGCCCAGTCCATGCTGTCGGCGTCCACCTCGATCCGGCACCGTTCGGAGTCGATCGCGATCACCTCGGCCCACTGACCGATCCGGCGCCGCACCTCGTGCTCCGGCGCCTCGAGTTCCGCACTGACCTTCACCTGGGAGCGGCTGCGGATGCCGCGTTCGACGAAGGCCGCGGCATTGCCGCCGGGCAGCTCGCGCTGCCGGAATCGCATCCCCGTGGCGGTGGTCTCGGCCATGCGGTCGAGCCGGAAGCTGCGCCAGTCACCACGGTCGAGGTCGTAGCCGACGAGATACCAGCGTCGCCCGAGGGAGACGAGCTGCCGGGGTTCGACGCGCCGGCTCGTCGTGGTGCCGTCGGCCGCGGTGTACTCGAAGACGATGCGTTCGTCGTCGCGGCACGCGCGCGCGACGGTGACGAGTTGCTGTGAATCGGTCGCGCGGGTCGCCCAGGGGGTGTCGGCGGAGACCGTCGCCGCATCGAGCGCCTCCACCTGGCGTCGCAGCCGCGGTGGCATCACCTGGATGACCTTGGCCAGCGCGCGCACGGAGATCTCGGCGATCCCGGTGATCGAGGTCTGGGCCGCGGTGAGTAGGCCGACCGCGAGCGCGACCGCTTCGTCGTCGTCGAGAGCCAGTGGTGGCAACGACGCGCCCGGCGCGAGCTGGTACCCGCCGCCGACCCCACGATCGGACCGCACCGGATATCCGAGATTGCGGAGCCGTTCGATGTCGCGGCGGAGGGTGCGCAGCGAGACGCCCATCCGGTCGGCGAGTTCGGCGCCGAGCCAGTAGCGGTGGGTCTGCAACAGCGACAGAAGCCGCAGGGTGCGGGAGCTCGTGTCGGACATGACCTCATTCTTCCGCACCTGCGGACCTATAAGTGACAGGAACTGGCACCAATGGCTCGTAGCGTAGTTCTTGCCGGATCACGACGACGAGGAGCACCCGATGACCGAGACCACCACCACCCGGAACGCCACCCCGACCCTCGACCAGGAACGCCGCGATCTGCTGTCGGGCCTCGCCCACGCGCGGCACTTCCTGCGGTTCACGGCCCGCGATCTCACCACCGAACAGGCGTCGCAACGAACGACGGTGAGCGCCTTGACGATCGGCGGACTCATCAAGCACGTCACCGAGGTCGAGCGGGGATGGGCGGATTTCCTCGTGGTCGGAGCCGACTACATGGAGAAGGATTTCACCGAGTGGACCGAAGAGGATTTCGCCGAACACGACAAGGTCTTCCAGCTGCAGCCCGGTGAGACCCTCGAAGGAGCGCTGCGCGCCTACGACGAGGTCGCCGCCCGGACCGACGAGCTGGTACGCACGCTGCCGTCGCTGGACGTCGTCCACGAACTTCCCAAGGCACCGTGGAACACCGAGGACGCCTGGTCGGTGCGTCGCGCGCTGCTGCACATCGTCGCCGAGACGACGCAGCACGCCGGCCACGCCGACATCATCCGCGAATCCCTCGACGGATCGAAGTCGATGGGGTGAACCGGAGGTCGCGCTAGCGCCGGCCGGTGTCGCGCATCAACTCGGCGAGCTCCGTGCGGTCGGAGACGTCGAGTTTGGTGCACGCCCGGTAGATGTGCCCCTCGACGGTGCGGACCGACACCACGAGCCGGTCGGCGATCTGCCGGTTGGACAGCCCGGCGGTGACCATCGCGGCGACCTCCCGTTCCCGGCTGGTCAGGGGGAGCGGGCGAGCCGCCTCGTCCAGCGCCGGCGACGAGGCGTGATCGCATCGCGCAGCCAGTGCCGCGGCCGCGGCGGCGGCTTCGACGGATCGTCGGGTGTCGCCGTGGTCGCGGTAGGCGAGGGCGGCCAGGGCGTGGGCATCGGCGGCGTCGGCGAGGGCCCCGAGCGCCTCGAAGGTCTCCGCGGCCGCGGTCAGTCCCCGGCCGTCCGCCTCCGCGGAAGCGGTGGCGTGGGCCGCCATGGCGGCGACGAGACGTCCGTCGCACTGCTCGGTCAGTGCCGAGAGTCGTTCCGCGGTGGTGCGATCCCCGAACCGGGTGGCGGTGTGCAGGGCGATCGCCTCGACGGCGAACTGATCGTGCCGTGCCGCGATCTGCGCCGCCTCTCGGGCCGAGGTGATCGCGTTCGTGGTCTCGCCGCGCGCCGCGGCGAGCCATGCCTCTGCGATCCGGAGTTGCGGCTCGAAGACGGCGACGTGCAGGCCGCTGCGCGAGGTCGCCTGGGCCAGAGCGGCATCCGCGTCGTTGACACGCCCGAGTACGGCGTAGCCGTGTGTGAGGGCGAGGTACGCCGGCACGTTCCAGGAGACGGTGGCAGCCCGGTCGTCCACCTGGAGCGCGGCGACGGCCTGTTCGAGGCGGTGCACGGCGTGCACGAACCGCCCGCGCGCGGTGTCGACGACGCCGAGCAGGATGTTCGCCAGCCCCCACGCGAGATACTGGCCTATCGACGTGACGGTCCCGTGGGCGTCGGCGGGACCACGCATCGCGCTCTCCCGATAGGTCTCGGCCCGACGCTCGGCCTCGTCGAGGCTCCCGGTGAGGAGCAGTGCGAGGACCTCGCCCAGTCCGGCGGGATAACGCAGCAGGCCGTCGACCTGATCGGCGACTGCTGCGCAGCGCGCCGCCATGGCTGGGACCTCGTGACCACGTCCCATCACCGCGAGGGCCAGTCCGCCGCCGAAGAACGCCCACTCGACGGCCCAGGGGAGCGCGGTTTCGGTGGCGAGGACGCGATGGGCGAGGGTGAGTGCATCGCGGGGACGCCCTTCGTACACCGCGCATCCGCAGTCGATCGCGTCGACCACCGACCCCAGGTGGGGCCGCGTCACCAATTCGCGGAGGGTCGCGAGCACCTGCTGGGCCTCGGCGGCGTTACCCATCCCCCAGAACAGATTGGAGATGCGGGTCGCGCCCCATCGCACGAGCTCGCTCTCGTCGAGGGTGCGGGGATCGAACGAGGCGAGCACGGACTCCGCCTCACTGATTCCACCCAGCCACACCAGTGCGCGGGCGAGGAGATCGGCGGCCGAGAACGTCCCCGTGGCATCGAACGCCGCGCGTGCGAGACGTTCGGCGAGCGGTGCGTCGCCCAGGGCGATCGCATCGTGAGCCGCGGTCTCGAGCAATTCGGGGTCGACGGACCGGCTGCTGTCCAAGGAGAGCTCGGTCAGACGGATCCGGTCGGCCGGGCCTCGCTGGACGCGTGAACCCAGCGCCTCGACAAGCTGCCCCCGGATCCTGCGACCCGCGACCCGGCCCACGCGGCGGCGCACGACCTCACCGAAGAGGGGATGGGTGTAGCGGACGCGATAGTTGCGGTTGTCGTCGACGACGTCGATCAATCCACGTCGTTCGGCTTCCTCGACCGCGTCGTCACCGGCGAGACCGCAGAGGATCTCGAGGTCGAGCGGTTCGCAGAACGCCAACAGCTGCAGGGCCTGCAACACCTCGGGCGTGAGGTGGTCGATGCGATGTTCGAGGAGTGAGGCGAGCTCGGAGGTGACGGCGGTGCCGCCCCGGAGCTGCCACACGTTCCCCACCCGGCGGAGCGTGCCGGCCTCACGGGTCCCGACCACGAGGTGGTGGACGAACAGCGCGTTCCCACCCGAAGCCTTCCAGATCAGGTCGGCGCTCAACTCCTCCAGGGGTCCACCGAGCACGGTCTCGATGAGATCGATGCACTGCTGCCGGGTGAACGGTGACAGCTCCAGGCGGATGAGATGGCCGTCCTTCCACAGGGAGGTGACGGCGTCGGGCACGACTTCGCCGTTGCGGACCGTAGCGACCGTGTGGACCGCGTGATCGAGGGCGAGCTGATGGAGGAAGGTGGCCGAGAGTGGATCGAGCAGGTGGGCGTCGTCGACCCCGAGGACGAGCCGTGCGCGATCGGAGCCGTGTTCGCCCAGCAGGGCCTGTCGTGCAGCGGCGAGGAAGGCGACGGGGTCGCTGGCAGGGGGAGCTTCGATGAGGTGCGCGAAGGCACCCAGAGGGATGCTCCGAGCGGATTCCGTTCCCGCGATCCAGCGCACCGGGGCGGACAGCGAGTCGGTGGCCATACGGGCCAGGGTGGTCTTCCCGACTCCGGGATCTCCGGTGAGGACCACACCGCCTCGGTCGTGGTCCGTCAGGGCCGCGACAATGATTTCCAGTTCCCCCCGCCGCTGAATCAGTGGCCAGCGCTGATCCATGCACACGATCGTAGATCCGCGAAGTGCGGATATCTCCGGGTTGGAGATTTCACCTCCCGCGGGCGACCGCAGATCGAGTACTCCACTACGCGCGACGTCCCCACTCTCGGCGACCACGATGGAGTCGTCGGAGCAAGCGAACGGAAAACGGCCGAAGGAGCTGGTGATGACCACGACATCGTCGGAGCCGTTCTTCAGCTGGACGTCGAGACGGATCGACCTGAGCGCTGCAGCGGACGCGCGCACGGTGACACCGGAGCTCGACGAGTCACTGCGCTGCGGCTCCCGAAAGGCCCGATTGCTGGCCATTCGCGATTCGGAGAGCGAGACCGACTACGTGGCGTTGCTGGTGGGCGACGTCTCGGGACACAGCGACGTCACCGTCCGCGAGGTCGACGAGGAGCGTCTGCTGGTCGAGGCGAGCCGGCCGTCCACCGAACCCGAGATCCTGTTGGGCGTCGCCTCCGCCCCGGAGCCCGGGCATCCCGGCCCCCATCACGTCGACCGGGAGGTCTTCGTGGACGGACCCGTGCGGTCGCTGATCATCCGCAGCGGAGCGCGGTCGGTGGTGGTCGATTGGTGCCACGACGAACGCGTGCACTCGGCGTCGAGAGAACAGGCCGTGACGGCGGCGCCGCCGATGCGCACCGGACCCGGGACGAACCGGTTCCGTGTCGCGCGACCGATTGCGAGTCCGCGGGTGACCCGGTGGTGGCAGCGACTGCTGCCTCATCCGGAACCGACGAGTTCGCGTCGCACCCCGGCGGTCTGCGGCTGACCGATCAGAGCCCGGGGATGCGGGGCAGCTGCGGGAGCTGGATCTGCGGGGGCGGCGGCAGCGTCGGCAGCTCGAACTGGGGGAGGCCGGGGACCATCGGGGCCGGCTCCGGTTCGAGTGACGGCACCGAGGTGTCGGCCGCCGCGTCGTCCTGTGCCCCGGTGGTGGGGATCTGCGTGGAGGTCTCCGCCGTCGTCGGTGGCCGGGAGGTGGTGCGGGTCTCGCTGCGATCGGTGACCGTCGACTGCTCGTCCGACACCGCCGGGACGGTTTCCGGCACGGTCGAAGCGTCCGTGGTGGTCGTGGACCGGGGCTCCGCTGCCGGTTGCGCCGGTGGCTCCTGCATCTCCTGCTGTGTGGCGGTCGGCTGCGGATCGCGACCGGAACTCTGGAGCAGGTCGATACCGAGGCCGATCGCCGCTGCGACGACGACGGCACCACCGGCGAGCAGGAGGCGTCGACGGTTCCGCGGCTGCGCGGGCGTCTCGGTCTCCTGCCGAATGTCGGCGGCAGCGAAGCTCTCGGTCGGCGCGTCCGGCGCGACCGGCTGCGGAGCGAACTGTGCCGTCTCGGTGAGCTCGAGCGGCGCCGCGAACTCCGCCGTCTCGGCGACCTTCGCGGTGTCCGGGCGGGCGAGGAGCGCCGCGCCTTCCGCCGCCACCAGTTCGGGCTGCGGGGGCACGATCACCGGAATATCGAGCCACGATTCCATCACGGCGGTGACCAGCGGAATGTTCGCTCCGCCCCCGATGAGCACCGCGGCGTCGGGAGTGCGTCCCGAACGGCGGATCACGTCGAGGGTGAGGCGGGCCGAGGCCTTCACAGGTCCGTCGATGAGCGAATCGAAGCTGTCCTGCGAGAGCAGCAGCAGACCACCCTCGCCGGGCATGCACACCGCATCCTTCGAGGACAGCTGCTCCTTCGCGTCGCGGCACCGGGCGGTGAGGGCCCGCTGTGCCGCCATGTCGGCCGGCTCGGCGAAACGCTGCAGGTCGACGTGGTGGTCGTAGATCAGGCGGTCGACGAGGTCGCCGCTGATCCCCTCCGAGCGTGCCGTGCTCAACGCGATGCGGGTACCCCGGTCGACAACCGTGACGGTGAGGCCCGAGCTGCCGAGGTCGTAGAACACGAGCGTCTCGTGATCGCCGAGCTCTCCTGTGGTTTCCAGCATTTCGAGCGCCGCGGTCACTTCCGGGACGAGCCGGAAGTTGTCGATGTCCAGGCGGCTCATCGCGCCCTGGACGAAATCGGCCTGCGTCTCGTTCTGGTAGGCGACGCCGATGGCGCGCACCTGCTCGATCTCGTCGGTCTCGGCGAGCATCGTCTCGATGGACTCCGCGGCCAGCTCGGCCGGCCGGTCGAGCAGGGCGGGCATCGAGCGGGATCCGAAGACGGGGCTGTCGAGGCTCCCGGTGTCACGTCGCGCAAAGCGCACCGCGCTGGCACCGACCGAGACACCGAGAACTGTAGTCATGCCGCCGACTATAACGGTTCGGTCACGGTCTGCACGCCGGAGGCGGGCGGTGCCCGGATGGCGGCGCGTCTCCGAACGGCAGCCGAGGTCGTTCGTCGCGGCCTCTCGCATGTTCACCGTCGGCGGCGAAATCCTTGCTGTACAGTCGGCTTCGCGATCGCGGGCAGGATTCTCCGGACGTCCCGATCCCCACCAGTTCTCGAGGAGGTTCGGCGGATGAGCGAGCAGAGAGTGCGGATCGAGATCGACGAGTTCGGTGTCGCTACCGTGACCTTGGACCGCGCCGAGAAGCACAACGCGCTCGACCCGGCGATGTTCGATGCGATCGTCGATGCCACCGAGCAGCTCGCGACCGACCGCACGGTACGCGCCGTCGTGCTCCACGGCGCCGGCAAGAGCTTCTGCTCCGGCCTCGACATCACCGGTCTCGGTAACCGTGACGGCAGTGGCCCGCGGGATCTGCTCGCCCGCGCGGACGGGCACATCGCCAACCACGCCCAACGCGTGGCCTACGGTTGGTCCCGCGTCCCGGCCCCGGTGATCGCCGCGATCACCGGCAACTGCTTCGGCGGCGGCCTGCAGATCGCGCTCGGCGCCGACATCCGGTTCGCGACGCCCGACGCGCGGCTGTCGATCATGGAGGTCAAGTGGGGCCTCGTCCCCGACATGGGGATCACCCAGAGCCTGCCGCGACTCGTGGGCCTCGATGTGGCGAAGGAACTCACCTTCACGGGGCGCATCCTCACCGGCACCGAGGCCGACGCACTCGGTCTCGTCACTCATGTCTCGAACGACCCGCTCGCCGCGGCGCAGGAACTGGCCCACGAGATCGCCGGCAAGTCGCCGCACGCCGTGCAGGCGGCCAAGCGCCTGTACGAGGAGACGTGGACCGGCTCCGATCCGGAGTCCGCGCTGATGCTCGAGAGCACGCTGCAGGTCGAGCTGATGGGGTCGCCCAATCAGATCGAGGCGGTCACGGCGGGGATGACCGAGCGTGCTCCTGCCTTCGCCGATCCCGACTGACCGGACTCAGATCTCCACGGCGGTCCCGCAGATCCCGCACTGCTCCAACTGTCGGCGGCCCCACCGCGCGACCGGCACGAAGAACAGCGTGAACTGCTTGGACTCCCGGATCCGGAGCCACTGCGTGGTGTTGTGGCAGCGCGGACACGTCCGGTTCTGCCCCGGACCGAGGTTCTGTCGCTTGGTGCCGAAGCCGAAGAGAAGGAACATCGTCCGAGCATAGAGCGACGACGCGTGGTCCTTCAGTGCATGACGGGAAGGATCATCGGATCGGCGCGACCCGACGCCGCCTCGACGAAGGTGAGCGGATCGGGCACCGCGGCAAGGACGTCCCGTGTCCGTTCGAGGGCCATCGACTCGGGCCGTGGTCCGCCGACCGCGTCGATCACGTCGAGCCAGTGGATGGTGGTCTCCAGGATCGCCATGTCGAGGAACGCGCCGAGCGCGACCGACTCCAGGAACGGGTGTGCGATCACGGACGCACGGCTCAATCCGGTGATCCGGTCGAAGGCGGCGGGGAAGTCGGATTCGAAGCGGGTCGCGACTGCCGTGCGCTCGACATCGGCTGCCAGTCGGCGCACCGTCTCGGCCATCCGCTCGTGCCTCGTTTCGGCCTCGGCCGGATCGGTGTTGAGCATCCGGAGCATCTCCGCGGCGCTGGTCACCTTCGCCTCACCGTCTGCCGACGGCGCGGCGAGCATCTCGATCATCACGTCCGGCGTGATGTGCACGTAGACGTCCCGGACCGTCCATCCCGGTAGCCGAGTTTCGGTCGTCCACTGCTCGTCGGACAGTTCGGCGGCGCGAGAACCCCACATGCGCCACAGCCGGATCATCAGCGCTCGGTCCTGTTCGAAGTCCGCCACAACACCTCCCCAGTTCGGATATTCATCGCTGCTTCCTCTTGCGTCGCGGAGCTTCCTGTCGCTTCTCCGCCACGTCGTCGAAGAACCCGAGCACCTTCTCGGCCGCGGAGTCGAGGGCGCTGTGGGTCTTGTACTTGGCGGCGCTCTCCACGGCCTTGCCGCTGACGTCGCCGACGATCTCGGGCACACCTTTCGGCTGGGTCTGGGAGATCTCGAGTCTGTCGACGGCCTGGGCGAACCGCAGGTAGGTATCGACGCTTGCGACCACGATGCGGGCGTCGATGGTCACGATCTCGATGCCGACGAGAGAGACGCGTACGAACGCGTCGATGACGAGACCCTTGTCCAGGATGGTGTCGATGACGTCCGCCAACCCGGACGAATTCGGTCGGGCCATCGTTCCGCCGCCCCCGCCGCCTGCGGGTTCGATCGATGTCATGGTGCTGCTCCTCGTGCGTGAACGGAATTGGCGCACAGCGATTCCGGACCACACGAATGGATCCGGGCGAGGAGGACGAAGTCTCCGGGCGACGCGGGCGTCACTTCTCCATCATGACGCCTTCTCGGCGGCGCGACCAGGACCGCGAAGGCATCGTGGTTGCAGGAGAATGGGCTGCCGGTGGGAGCTCTGCTGGTCGCGGTGACCGTGATCGCCGTGCTCGTCGTCACCGACTGGTCAGCCCCTGTCGACGACCCGACCGCCGTCCACCGTGCAAGAGCAGCGACGCGACGGATCAGGCAGGGGAGAGCCGCACCCGTAGGCCACGGGGCTTCAACGTGATCGCCTCGTGCACGTCGAGTTCGTAACCCGGTTCCGGAGCGAAGTCGTACCGCCGGATCAGCGACGCGAGCGTGAGCACCGCTTCGTGCAGCGCGAACTGCCGACCGATGCACGCGCGGATGCCGGTGCCCCACGGTTTGAAGATGTGCGCCGGACGCTTCCGCACGGCCTCGGGTTCGAACCGGTCCGGGTCGAACCGCTCGGGGTCGTCGCCCCACAGCGGGTCGCGGTGCAGTTGCGGCAGCAGCACGAACACCCACGAACCTTTCGGCAGCGTCCGTCCGCCGAGGGTGGTCTCACCGCGTACCTTGCGGAAGTAACCCGGGGCGGCCGGCCACAATCGCAGCGTCTCGTCCACCACTCGCCGCACATACCGCAGCTTGGCGACCTGCTCGTACCGGATCCGGCCGTCGGCCCCGACGACCTCGGTGATCTCGGCGCGTGCCTTCGCCACCACCTCGGGATGTCGGCTCAGGAAGTGGACCGCGAACCCCAGAGTGGCCGCGGTGGTCTCGTTGCCCGCGACCAGGAAGGTCAGCACCTGATTGCGGATCGATTCGCGATCGAGCTGCTCACCGGTGTCGGGATCGGCGGTGTGCATCATCAGGTCCAGCAGATCGCCGTGCTGCTCACCGGAGCGCATCCGCTCCTCTACGATGCGATCGACCGTCTCCTGCATCAGCGCGATGTCGCGTTCGTGCTGCTCACGGGCGCTGCGGCCGAACAGGGCGCGCAGGATCGGGATGTCGTTCGACGAGCGGTTGATGTACTCGAGCGCCCGGCTCATCGCCGCGATGAACGGATCCGGTTCGGTGCGGCCGAACGAGTCGAAGTCGTAGCTGAAGCCGCACCGGCCGATGACGTCGAAGGTGAGCGACGTCATGCTCTTCGGCACGTCCACATACTCGCCGCCGGCCGCGGCGGCGTCCCAGCTGTCGACCAGCCGGTCGACGACCGTGAGCATCGAGTCGTGATAGCCGCGCATCGCGGCCTGGCCGAATCCCGGGCCGAGGATGTTGTGGGCCTTGCTCCAGTTCGGTTCGGAGTTGAACGCGGTGAACAGCCCGTCGCCGGCGATGACACGAAGCTTGCGCAGCGGCTTGCCGAGGAACTTCGCCCACTTCTCCTCGTCGTTGACCTCGCGCACCAGCTCGGCGCCGGAGACCACGATCAATCGGTGCCGGAGGATCTTGCGTTCGAAGATTCCACCTAGTTCCTGAGCCATCTGCATCTCACGCTGAACCGGTTTGGCCACATCGATACTGAGCAGATCACCCACCAGCGGAAGTCTCCATCGCGGCTGTGGAATCGGCTGTGCGCCGGTCGTCCTGGTGATGCTCGTCGTAGTCGGTGACCCCATCCTGCGAGTGTGCATCAGCCCCGACGGGACGATTCGGGCGGCCTCATCGCGACGCCCGGGTCGATCAGAACAATCGCGGAGTCGCGTGCGACCCGTCCCGGGCTTCACAGATACGGGCGTGCCAACGGTCGACGAGCCACATCTCGACCATCTCCGGACGCGTGGCAATCAACGACGCCCACATGTTGAGGAGTTCGACGTACCGGTGATAGCGCCGCAGCGTGAAGTCGGCGACCGACGGATCCTCGAGCCACCCTTCGTGGATGAGCGTCGACACCGCGTGCTGATCGAGAAGCTGCGCCGGGCCCGCCTCGGTCCGCACCTCGACCGCCCACAGATAGGTCGCCAGCAGCGGTACGCCGACGCCGGGAGTGTCCGGCCATCCGGACCAGGTCTGCCGCGCGGTGTCGGGTAGAGACTTGGTCTTCGCGCAGTAGTCGAGGACTCCCTTGATCTTGGTGAACCGGTCCCGGTCCTTCGGGGCGTGTGTGTCGCGGACGTCCGGAAAACGTCGGGCGCCGCGTCGTCGCGGATGCGCGCTGCGCCAGGCCGCGCACAGGAACAACAGCCCCAGGCCGGCGTGGTCGGCTTCGATCAGTTCACTGTCCGATCGGAGGTCGTTGCGTTGGACGATCGCGTCGCCGTCGTCGATGATCCGTCCGTCGAGATTCCGTCCCCGGAGGCGGATCTCGTGCCCGGCGCGTTCGAGGTGGCTGTTCCACCATTTCAGGTCGACGGTGACGCCCTCGTCGAGCACCTGCAGGTCGAACGAGCGCGCCCGACACCACTCGGAGCATGCTTGCGGAGGCTCGAACCCCTGGTCGTACGGATGCATTCTGTGGACATTGCCACGAGTGACCGGCGATTCCGGGGCAGGACACGCGCTGACTGTCGACATGTTGCCGTGTCGTCACACGAGGTGAGCGCTCGTCGGATCCGGTGCTGACGGATCACCCGAGCCGGAACGGGAGGAGGGCATGGCGACGGGCAACGAGGGTCATTTCAGGTCGATCCCCACCCTCTCGGCCATCACCCTGATCATGTGCTGCACGCCTATCTCGTTGCGCCCGATGAGCATGTGCTCATGTTGGCCGCGGCGCACTCCTTCGCCGCACTGGGGGAGCATCGCGAAGTCCTCATCCCTTACGGCAGCATGAACCTGCGCGAAAATGCCGGCGTACAGCTCCACCTGCTCCGGACTCTCCGCGGGGTACTTCGCCATCCAACTGTGCCGCACGACGCAGGTGGTGGCCGACCTGCCGGGCAAGATGTCGATGACCTCCACCCCCACAGGACTGTTGGCCAGAATCAGGTTGGGATAGACCCAATAGATGATGCCCATGTGCGCGATCGGGTCATCCCAGGTGTCGTCCTGCTCCTTGCCCTCGAGGTCCCGAACCCAATTGAACGGGAAGCCGATCCGGTGATGCGGACCGAACTCGTCGTACACATGGGTATTCGCGATGGTGTTCTGTCCGATGACGCTGTCCCCGTGAACGAACGGAAAATGATAGCCCTCGGCGAATGCTTCGAGTGCACCCTTCCAGCTGACGTCCGCTTCCAGGTGTCGCTCGTCGTGATACTGAAAATTCCGGTAGTCCCACCGTGCAAGCTCGTTGCCGAATTCACCCAGATGAGAGTCCAGATCCAGTGGTACATCAGCGTCGAGGACACCCCAGACGAACCCGTGACGCTCCTCGCTGGGTAGTTCCACGAGGCCGTAGTCGTTCCGATCGATGTCGTCGAACCCCGCCTTGCCGGGGACTCCCCGAAGTCTTCCCTTGTTGTCGTAGACCCATGCGTGGTACGGACACGTGAACCGGCGACTGTTCCCGGCCCCGCACGCCGGCATTGCTCCGCGGTGGCGGCAGTAGTTCAAGAAGACATGAGCCTGCCCGTCATGGTCACGGGTGATCAGCAACGAGTCGTCGAGCACCGTGCGCACCACGTAGTCGTCGTTGTTCGGGATCTGCGCCGACGCCGACAACGGCAGAGGTGTCTCCCTCAGGAGTCGAGTGCGTTCGAACTCCGCAAACTTGTCGTCTCGGTAGTACGCCAGCGGCACGCGGAGTGTTGCCTCGGCCATGTCCGTGGTGTCGGACAGCGCCAGATTCAGGGCCCTTCGGGTGAGTTCGGCCCCGTAGGGGCTGGTGGTCGGTGCTGGGGTCGGATTCTCGACGGTGGCCATGCCAGGTCCTTTCGCTACCGATGTCAGCAAGGGTGACAGTACATGAAACGTGTTCTATGTCCAGCCGTATTGTCCGGTACGTCCCGGCCGAACGAGCACTGTCGCATTCGGCACGGGACAATGAGTGGGTGCGTACCCATGGATGGGCCGGTTTGATGCCCCCTGCCGATGACAACGAAGCGTCGAAACGCATCATCATCGCTGCCGGAGAGCTCATGGATTCGGGCGCGACCGACGTGAACATCCGTCAGGTTGCGCAGAAACTCGGCATCGCTCGCCAGACCGTCTACAGGTACTTTCCGAACAGTCAGGCCCTCTTGGCCGCGACGGCGCAACACGCCACCGACGAGTTCCTCGGCGACCTGGCGCGTTCTCTCGAAGGTCTCACCGAGCCGTCACACGCGATCGTCGAAGCGATCGCTCTGACCTTCGAGCGTCTACGCAAGCATCGCCGCTTCGGTCTGCTGTTCGCCCGGCCCGAGAACGCGAAGTTCACCGCCGAAGTGACCGCCGCCCGGTCCATCGCCATAGGACGCGTGATCGTGGATCACCTCGCCATCGATTGGGCAGCACACGGATGGACGGACGCCGACATGAACGAACTGGTCGAGATCATGCTCCGGTTCGTTCAATCGCTCCTCGTCGACCCTGGTGATCCTCTCCGTTCCCCGGCCGAGCTGCGCGCGTTTCTGCATCGTTGGGTCGGAACCGCCATCGAGGCGAAGGCCTTGCCGTCTGGAACGCGGCCCCCGTCGGGTACGCATTGTTCGCGCTGATCACCGAGAAGGAATCCGACCTCGCCACGGCAGCAGCGATGCTCGAGCCACAGCACTGACCATGTTTACGGTGATTGCGCCGCGCGAGCCAGAGCGACTGTTGCTGCGCGCAATTCGTCGGCGGAGTCGAGCGGCGACAGATAGCCGGCGCGCGTCATGGCTCGCCCACGCGGCGTGGTGACATCGAGGTCGAGGCCGTATCGGTCGGCTCCGACACAGGTTGCCGCTGTCGCATCCGGGAACCCGCCGAGCTTCCGGGCCATCGCCAGCAGTGCGTCGGCGTGATCGTCGTTGAGATGCGCGATCGCACGAGCCGCCGACGGGGTCACAGGATCCGGCAACGCTTCGGCATAGTCCTTGGCGGTGGCCGAATCCATCCGTCCGTACCCACCGACCCAGCGCGCGCGCTGAACCCGAAGAACCCAGAGCGTGAAGTCGCTGAAATCGATGTACACGCGGGCCGCGGGGACAGCGGCCAGGTGTGCTTCGCGCGCGGCGGCCAATTCCTCACCTTCGGGACGCTCGACGTACCCGGCGAGAGTGATGCGGGTGCCGGCGAGCGGGTCGGACTGCGGGTCGGGCGCGACGATCGCGATGCTCGCGCGTGGGTCGCGCGCAAGATTGCGGCCGTGCTCTGCCATGTGCGACACGCACAACACCGGTGAGCCGCCGACCAGTCCGTACGTCACGAAGGAGGCCCAAGGGTCTCCTTCCTTCGTGAGGGTCGCGAGAGTGCCGGTGTTCGTCGACGCCGCGACCGTCCGCGCTTCCTCGGCGGCAGTAGGTCGGGTCGCGTTGACGATCTCCGCCAACGGCGGCGGCACGGTGGGAGCGTCGCCGGGGTCTCCGTGATCCGAGTTCGTCATTCACGAGACGCTACCGACACGCCGGCTTCCGAGCGAGCCGTCATGGATGGGCATGATGGGCCGCGGCGGAGCGGCAAGCAGAGGACGGGTTCATCGAGTGCACGAGTTGTCCTGCAGCAGTGTCGTGTAGGCGGTAGCGTCCGTGCGCATGAAGCGCTCCGTGCAGGGTGTACTCGCGGCGACGGCATGTGCAGCAACGGTGGCGGTGCCCGGGTGGGCGTACGCCACCCCGAGCGAGGGCATCTCAGGGGTGACATGGGTGGACATCGAGGTGCCACCGGGACTGCTGCCGGTCGTACCGGACGGTGTGCACGCCGTGGCCCGGGAGATCACCATCGAACCGGGTGGTAGCACCGGTTGGCACTATCACGATGGTCCCGTGCTCGGCATCGTGCGGGCCGGCGCATTGACGCATCCCGAAGGAGACTGCGAGCCTGTCGTGTTCGAGACCGGTGATTTCATCAACGAACCGTCGGGTCGGGACCACCTGCACGTGGGCCGGAATCTCGGCGCGGAGCCGGTGATCCTCGACGTGGTGTACCTCGTGCCGATCGGGTCGCCGCTGTTCGAGGATGTTCCGGCGCCCGCCTGCGATTGATGTCGGAGCAGTGGCGGGCTCCTGGCGGTAACAGCTCGAGTCGAGTCGTCGGCGAGAAATGTGAAGTTTTTCATCGGGACGCAGGCGTGCGGCTCCCTCTCGGGTCCGCGGTCGTCTCCCCGCAGAGCGACGATCGACGAATCTCGACGGAACGATCGTCCCTGACGACAGCATCTGCAGGCGTCGGCGTTCGACCGCGATCGGACGGCCGAGGGATCGAATTCCGGTTCGACATCGGGATCGCTTGTGACAGCAGTCTTCCCACTGCTTGCGAAGACTTCTTTCCTGACGGCGATGCTGTGCGCTGATCGCACCCGCGTCACGACAGGTCGAGGGGCCATCGAATCGGTGGCGCGCCGGACTGCGGCGTTGTCGGTCGCGAGCAGACATGGGGTCGACGGTCGGGCGCCCGTCGGGCCGTCGAAGCCTGTCGGCGGAGTTCGAGTTACCGGCGAGTAAATATCGTTCTCGAGTTCTCGCACGTAGCCTGATACCCGATGCAATCCCGCACGCGGAGCATTTCGTGAGGCGGACCGAACCGACGTAGGGAGTCGAGACAAGAATGAGCGCCGACAAGCAGTCGACCATTATCTATACGTTGACCGACGAGGCGCCGTTGCTTGCGACCTACGCCTTCCTGCCGATCGTGCGTACCTTCGCTGGGGCCGCGGGCATCGAGGTCGAGACCAGCGACATCTCGGTGCCTGCGCGGATCCTGGCCGAGTTCCCCGAGCACCTCACGGAAGAGCAGCGCGTCCCGGACAACCTGGCCGAGCTGGGTCGTCTGACGCAACTGCCCGAGACCAACATCATCAAACTGCCCAACATCAGTGCGTCCGTACCGCAGCTCCTGGCTGCCATCAAGGAACTGCAGAGCAAGGGCTACCAGGTCCCGGATTTCCCGGACGCCCCGAAGACGGACGAAGAGCGTGCCATCCGGGAGCGCTACGGCAAGATTCTCGGCAGTGCGGTCAACCCTGTCCTGCGTGAGGGCAACTCCGATCGGCGCGCACCCCGGGCGGTGAAGGAGTACGCCCGTAAGCACCCGCACAGCATGGGCGAGTGGTCGATGGCCTCGCGCAGCCACGTCGCGCACATGCGGCACGGCGACTTCTACCACGGCGAGAAGTCGATGACGCTGGACCGGGCGCGCAAGGTCCGGATGGAGCTGGTGACCGAGGGTGGCGAGACGATCGTCCTCAAGCCCGAGGTGGAGCTCGGTGAGGGCGACATCATGGACAGCATGTTCATGAGCAAGAAGGCGTTGCTGGAGTTCTACGAGGAGCAGATGGAGGATGCGCGCAAGACGGGCGTGATGTTCTCCCTCCACGTCAAGGCGACGATGATGAAGGTCTCGCACCCCATCGTCTTCGGCCATGCGGTGAAGACCTTCTACAAGGACGCCTTCGCCAAGCATCAGAAGCTGTTCGACGAACTGGGCGTCAACGTCAACAACGGTCTCGGCGACCTGTACGACAAGATCGAGGCGCTGCCCAGCACGCAGCGGGACGAAATCAAGCAGGACCTGCACAACTGCCATGAGCACCGGCCCGAATTGGCCATGGTCGATTCCGCCCGCGGCATCTCCAACTTCCATTCCCCCAGCGATGTCATCGTGGATGCCTCGATGCCCGCAATGATTCGCTCGGGCGGCAAGATGTACGGCGCCGACGGACGACCCAAGGACGTCAAGGCGGTCATGCCGGAGTCGACTTTCGCGCGCATCTACCAGGAGATCATCAACTTCTGCAAGACCAACGGCGCGTTCGACCCGACGACCATGGGTACCGTCCCCAACGTCGGTCTCATGGCGCAGAAGGCCGAGGAGTACGGCTCGCACGACAAGACCTTCGAAGTTCCGGAGGAGGGCGAGGCCAACTTCGTCGATGTCGAAACCGGCGAGGTGCTGCTCACCCAGCACGTCGAGGCGGGCGACATCTGGCGCATGTGCACCGTCAAGGACGCGCCGATCCGCGACTGGGTCAAGCTCGCGGTCACCCGGGCACGCAACTCCGGTATGCCGGTCCTGTTCTGGCTCGACCCGTACCGCCCCCACGAGAACGAGTTGATCAAGAAGGTCGAGCTGTACCTGCAGGATCATGACACCGAGGGCCTCGACATCCACATCATGTCGCAGGTGCGCTCGATGCGGTACACACTGGAGCGGCTGATCCGCGGAATGGACACTATCGCCGCGACCGGCAACATCCTGCGCGACTACCTCACCGACCTGTTCCCGATCCTCGAACTCGGGACGAGCGCCAAGATGCTGTCGATCGTGCCGCTGATGGCGGGCGGCGGCCTCTACGAGACGGGCGCCGGAGGGTCGGCGCCCAAGCACGTCAAGCAGTTGGTGGAGGAGAACCACCTGCGCTGGGATTCGCTCGGTGAGTTCCTGGCGTTGGCCGTGAGCCTGGAGGACCTCGGTATCAAGACCGGCAACGAGCGCGCCAAGATCGTGGCGAACGCGCTCGATGCAGCGACCGGCAAGCTGCTGGAGACGAACAAGAGCCCGTCGCGCAAGGTCGGCGAGCTCGACAACCGGGGCAGCCAGTTCTACCTCGCGATGTACTGGGCACAGGAACTTGCCGCGCAGACCGAGGATCCGGAACTCGCCGAACAGTTCGCCCCGCTGGCCGAGGCGCTGGCCAGGGACGAGGACACGATCGTGCGGGAGTTGAACGAGGTGCAGGGCGCGCCGGTCGACATCGGCGGCTACTACCGGCCGGACAGGGACAAGACCGTGGCCGTGATGCGGCCGAGTCGGACCCTGACCACCGCGCTGACGGCAGTCGACCCTGAGGCCGGAAACGCACCGTGACAGGTAGACCTGCATCCGTGTAGACAAGCCGCCGCTCCTCGGCCGGTGTGACCGCGCGGGTCGTCACGCAGTCCCGAGAATGCACGGGCAGAGGGAGGTCGACCGGCCCCGAATGAAGGGCCGGTCGACCTCCTCGCGTAGTGCGCCTCGGCGCGGTTCTCGTGTTCCGGTCTACGGGACCGTTCCGCTGCGGTCGGCGGAGGAATCCGGCGTCGCGTCGAGCCGGTCGATCGTGTCGAGCGCCTCGTCCAGCCAGGTAAGCCAGGTCTCCTCGAGGAGGATGCCGAGGCGGAGCACAAGGTGCTGCAGGATGCTCCGCGCGTCGCCCCGAGCCTCGGCGAAGTCGCGTTGCTCGATGGCGCGATACTGCTCGAGCATCGCCGCGCGATACGCCCGTTGATGTTCCAGCGCGGGACGCGCGGCGTCGGGATCGTCGAGCGCCGCGGCCGCGCGCAGGCGCACGGAGACACCGGAGCGCACCACGTCCGGATCCTCGATCTCGGAGATCCAGCCGCGCAGCAGTCGGCGACCATCGGGTGTGATGGTGAAACGTCGAGGCTGACCGCGGCCGGGTTTTCCGTCCGTCGGGACTTCGCGGATCAGGTCGCCCGCCCGCATCCGATCCAGTTCGCGGTAGATCTGCTGGTGGGTCGCGGGCCAGAAGTACCCGATCGACCGGTCGAAGCGCCGCGCCAGTTCCAGTCCGGTGCTGTCGCGCTCGACCAGCGCGGTGAGGATGGCGAACCTGAGAGACACCGCGTCAGCCTAGGTCACACTATCCGGCGTCGATCGTGGCGACCCGGCGTCGTTCGAGGGACGTCCACGCCTGCTCGTATTCGTCGCGAAGTCGTTGGACGAGCTCGCGGACGGGGACGACGGACTCGATCGCGCCGAGGCCCTGGCCGGCTCCCCAGATGTCGCGCCAGGCCTTGGCGTCGGTGGTGCCACCGGACCCGAAGTTCATGGCGGACGGATCGGATTCGGGGAGGTCGTCGGGGTCGAGTCCGGCGGCGACGATGCTTCCTCGCAGGTAGTTGCCGTGCACGCCGGTGAACAGGTTGCTGTAGACGATGTCCTTGGCGGTGCTGTCGACGATCATGTTCTTGTAGTCCTCGGCGCTGCGGGCCTCCTCGGTGGCGAGGAAGGCCGTGCCGGCGTAGGCGAGGTCGGCGCCGGCGGCCTGCGCGGCGAGGATCGAGCGGCCGTGAGCGATCGAGCCGGACAGCAGCAGGGGGCCGTCGAACCACCGACGGATCTCCTGGAGCAACGCGAACGGGGACTGCGTCCCGGCATGCCCGCCTGCGCCCGCGGCGACGGCGACGATGCCGTCGGCGCCCTTGTCGATCGCCTTGTGTGCGAACTCGTTCGAGATCACGTCGTGCAGGACGATGCCACCGTAGGAGTGAACGGCCTCGTTGACCTCCTTACGGGCACCGAGCGAGGTGATCACGATCGGGACCCGATGCTCGACGATCACCTCGAGGTCCTGCTCGAGCCGCTCGTTGGAGCGGTGCACGATCTGGTTGACGGCGAACGGCGCGACGTACTCCTCGGGGTGGCGTGCCGCGTAGTCGGCGTTGCTCTCGGTGATCTGCTGCAGCCAGTCGACGAGCATCGACTGAGGACGCGCGTTGAGTGCCGGGAACGACCCGACGACTCCGGCCTGGCACTGGGCGGACACCAGTTCCGGCCCTGACGCGATGAACATCGGGGAAGCGACCAGGGGCACGCTCAGCGGGCCGGACAGGATCGGTGGCAGCGTCATGATGTGTTCCTTCTTCGTCTCCGGAGGGTCCCTCTGCCGCCAGACTATGTGCAACAAGGTGCAAAAAACAATGGGTCGACGTCACCTAGCTTGGAACAGAGGGTTTTCGGGGATCACAGCTGTGTGCACCCAGTGGCACTACGGGCGTCAGCGGGTGATCTCGCGCAGTGTGCAACGAGCGGCACCACTCAGTGCGTATTGAGCGTGATCGCTCAGTGCGCGGACCCGATCGTCGGCGTGCACGGGGCGTCCTCGCCGTGGCCGAGGCGCTGACCGGACCGGCTCAGCAGCACCGCGAGCATGCACCGGTGGATGTTCTCCGCTTGCTGCTGTGCCGCGGACGTGCCCAGCAGGACCCCGAGATCCGGCACCAGGTTGATCGCGGCGTACATGAGGAAGCGGGCATCCGCGGCGGACAGACCGTCGCAGATCGCCTGCAGGTAGGACGACCACTGCTCCACATTGGCGCGCTGACGCAGCCGCAGATCGGCGCGCGAGGCGTCCGGAACGTTGACGAGCTCGGCGAAGTACACCGACATCAGTTCCCGCTGGGAGAACGACAGGTCGACGTAGATCGAGACCAGCGATCGCAACGCGTCCTCCGGATCGGACGCTGCGGCCGTCCCGGCGGCCACGGCTGTCTCGAGTCGGTCGGCCGCTCGGTGGAAGGCCGCAGCGAGGATGTCGGACTTCGACACGAAATAACGGTAGATCCCGGAGGCGGGGAGGCCGACCGTGGCAGCGATGTCCTCGACCGCGACCTCGTTGTAGCCCCGTTGGTGGAACAGCCCGACCGCCGAACGCAGCAGGTTTTCCCGCATGTTGTCCTGGCCCGGGCGATCCGCGGCGGCGACTCGCTCGGGCGCGGCGGGAGCGGGGGAGAAGCGGGTCTCGGCGAGCGCGGTGCACGCATCGAGCAGTAGTTGTTCCATGTACCGCGGAGGCAGCGTCAGATTGTGCACGGTGATGCTGCCGATGGTGCTGAGCATGGCCGCGACGAGCACGAACGCGTCCTCGTCGGACAGATCCGGCCGGATCTGCTGCAGTGGGCGACGGATGCGGGCATTGACCGCCCAGGAGCGTTCGCGGATGGCGGGGCGGTCCTCCTTCCGGAGATATCTGCGCTCCCATCGGTAGATCCCGGCCGACCGACGCTGCTCGATCGTCACCGCGATGATCGCGGACATCTGGGCACGGAGGGTCTCCCGTGGATCGCGCGCGGGGTCGTCGGGCACGGAATCGAGGGCGCCCTCGAGCGAATCGATCAGCATGAGCGCCGAATTCAGGAACAGGGCGTACTTGCCCGGAAAGTGCCGGTAGAGCGCGGACTTCGTGACACCGACCTCCGTCGCGATGTCCTCGACGCTCACACCGTGGTAGCCGCGCTCGGCGAAGGCGACGGCAGCTGCGGCGGCGATTCGCGCACGACGATCCTTCGGGCGGGTTCGTCGTCCGGTGTCGGGGGACGTCTTGCCGACCACGCGTGTTCGCCTCACTGATTCTGGATGTCGTTCGCGGAGGATCGGTGTCGCTCCGTCGGGGAAATTCTCGACCCGTTCTGCGAGCAGCGTACACACCGACGGGGCATCGATCCATCCGAGCGGCCGGTTCCTTGTTGCCATCGGGGCCGTCCGAACGATGTCCGCGCGACGTCGATCGGGTCTTCGGAGACCTTCGGAATGGCCGTTCACAAATTCCGGATGTTCCTGATAACCTCCCCGGCGGTCGTGCCGGCGGACCGGTTCGATCGATCCTGATCCGGCCCGGGCCGGGACCGTCGTTCTCCGCTCGTTCTTCCATCCATCGAGGAGGGCTCTGCCATGCTTGCCATCGCCCGCAGGATCCTGTCCTACGAGATGACCGTCGCCGAGTTCATCGGACTCGTCATCCTCGTCGCAATCCCGTACGGCCTGGTCGGGGTGATCTGGACCCTCACCCACACCTCACATCTCGGTGCCATGGACGGGGCGGATCTGGTGATCTCGTTCCTCGGATCGATCGTGTGCTGGCCGGTCCTCATCTTCTCCGACGTGTGCATGACATGAACGTCGGAATGGTTGTTCACTTAGCTCTTGTCCGGCACAGGACGGGTGTGGCACACTTCACGCGCTCGGACCGTGACGCGCTCCGCCACCGGCCGGACAGTTCCACTCGGCGCCGACGGGCGGTTTCCGGCGCCGACATCCAGGGGGGTTCGATGAAGGGAACCGGTAGATGACCTACGAGTTGCCGAACTCGCGTGGTCCCATCAGGGACGTCGCGACGGAAGGTGGCTATCTCATCGGCTTCGCCGTCCAATCGCTCGTGGTCCTCGCGGCCGCGGTGCTCAGACGGCGACTTTCGTTGCACGAGACGGTCACTCAGACACTCTTCATTGGGAGGGTCTGTACCGGGCCGTCCCTGCTGCTCATGGTCCCGGTGGGGGTGTTCATCGCCGTGTCCGTCGGCGAACTCGCCGGCCGCATCGGAGCCGGCGGCTACTCGGGTGCCGTCGTCGCGTTCATCATCGTCGGCCAGGCCTCGGCCCTGGTCTGCGCGCTCATGCTCGCCGGCGTCGCCGGCTCCGCCATCTGCACCGATCTCGGGTCCCGCAAGATCCGCGAGGAGATCGACGCGATGGAGGTGATGGGTCTCGACATCCTCGAGCGCCTCGTCGCCCCCCGGCTCGTCGGAGCGGTCATCGTCTCGTTGGCGCTGTGCTCGATGGTCACGGTCGGTGGTGTCGCCGCATGCTGGCTCTACCACATCTACGTGCAGCATCTGCCGGCCGGCACGTTCATGGCGACCTTCGCCGAGTACGGCCGACCGGCCGATTTCGTCATGGCCCTCGTGAAGTCCGCGGTGTTCGGCCTGCTCGCGGCGCTGGTCGCCACGTTCAAGGGGTTGCACACCAAGGGCGGCCCGCGCGGGGTGGCCGACGCGGTGAACGAAGCCGTCGTCATCGCCTTCGCGCTCGTCTTCATCGTCAACACCGCTCTGTCGGCGCTGTACACGGTGATCGTCCCGGCAGTGGGTGAGTTCCGATGAGCACCGATGTCCGATTGCAGGCCACACGGCTGGCGCAACCGATCCGGCAGACCGGCGACAACCTGGCCACGCTCGGGATGCACGTCACCTTCTACTGCCGCACCGTGGCGTCGATTCCCTACGCGCTCACCAGATTCCGAAAGCACGTCATCGCGCAGATCAGCGAGGTCAGCTTCGGCACGCAGTCGTTGCTGTCCGGCGGTGGCACGATCGGCATCGTCTTCGCGATGTCGCTTGCCGCAGCCATGATGCTCGGCGTCGAGACCCAGCGCGGCCTCGAACTCGTCGGGATGACCACGATGTCGGGCATGCTCTCCGCCGTGGCCAACACCCGCGAGCTGGCACCGGTCGTCGTCGCCATCGCCCTGTCGGCGAAGGTGGGAGTCGGCTTCACCGCCCAGATCGGGGCGATGCGCATCTCCGACGAGATCGACGCGCTCGACTCGATGGCCATCAAGTCGATCCCATTCCTGGCCGCCACCCGCACCATCGCCGCGATGGTGTGTGTCATCCCGATCTACATGATCGGGCTGCTGGCCAGCTACCTGTCCACCCGGCTGGTCGTGGTGGTGTTCAACGGCGCGTCCGCGGGCACCTACGACTACTTCTTCCACCTCGTGCTCACCCCGCAGGACCTGCTGTATTCGGGCATCAAGGCCATGGCCTTCGCGATGGTCGTCAGCCTGGTGCACTGCGCCTACGGCTACTACGCCTCGGGTGGTCCCGCCGGCGTCGGTGCCGCCGCGGGTCGGGCGCTGCGCACGGCGATCCTGTCCATCGGTGTGCTCGACGTGCTGCTGACCTTCGCGCTGTGGGGACTGGTTCCCGAAATTCCTGGTATGGGGGTGTGATTCGTGGACCGTCCCAGTTCACGCGAACGACTGAATTATCTGGTCCGGGGTGCTGTGGCCTTCGCCGTGGCCCTCGGCGTCGCGGCGGTGATGGTGCTGCGCGGTACCGGCGCGCTCGATCGGACCGAGGACGTCTTCGTCGAGGTGCCCTCCGCCGTCGGCCTGGTCAACGCCGGAGCACCGGTCCGGTATCTCGGCGTCGACATCGGCCGGATCGCCTCGATCGAGGCCGGCGCCACCGAATCGCGGGTGCGACTGGCCGTCGACATCGATGCCTCCCGCACGATCCCGTCCGACGTCCTGGCCCGCGTGGTTCCGCGCACCTTCTTCGGCGACATCTACGTCGAATTGGTCACCACCGATCCGGCCGGCGGCGATGCGGCCCACGGCAGCGCCGGGCCTTCCGAGGCGGTCGCCCTCGCCGAGGTCGACTCGATCGCCGTCGACACCGGCCCCGAGGCCGTCGCGATGTACGACGTGTTCACCCGCATGTCGAGTGTGCTCGAGCAGATGCAGCCGCAGGAGATGGCCAAGGCCCTCGACGCGCTCGGGCGCGCCCTGGACGGTAACGGTGAGACCATCGGACGCACCATCGACCGGCTCGCCGCGACCACCGACCAGCTCACTCCGTCGCTGAACGAGTTCATCGACGCGACACCGCAATTCGTCACGGTCATGGAATCGCTCCAGACCGCGACCCCGGATATGGTGGGCATGCTCTCCGCCGCGACCGAGGTCTCCCGGGCCATCGTCGAACACCGCGGCGACCTGGCCGACACGATGGGAGCGGCGACTCTGCTCGCCGCCTCCGTCGACGGATTCACCGGCCCCCGACTGGACACGATGATCACGGTCACCGACTCGATCGGCACGATCCTCGCGACCACCGGCGCCGATCCGGACGGCCTCTACGCCACCCTCGCGAACGCGGAGACCTTCGGCGCCGCCGGTGCCCGGGTCTTCGGCAACGGCCGGTTCGACATCACCGCCGTCCCGACCTTCGCCGGCCCGCTGCCCTACACCGCTGCGGACTGCCCCAGTTACGGGTCCCTCACCGGCGCGAACTGCAACAGTCCCGGCAACGGCTCCTACAGTGCCGCCAAGCCGGTGATCAACGCGGCCGCCGAGGCCGGCCCCCTGCAACTTCTCGAACAGCAATTGCGCGGCGAGCCCGCCGCGGCGCCGGCGGAACAGGACACGGCGGAGCCGACCGGACCGCACGCCGCGGTGACGGCGCTGCTCGCCCCCCTCTTCCGCGGAAGCGAGGTACGGATTCCGTGAAACTGACACGACTCCAGGTCTCGACCCTGGTCGGCTACTGCACCATCGGCGTCGTCTGCAGCACCCTCGTCTACAACGCGCTGGCCGTGCCGGTGCGGGGTGCCAGCGACAACTACGTCCTCGAGTTCACCGATGTCGAAGGGCTCAACCCCGGCAACCCCGTGACCCTGTCCGGGGTGCGGGTGGGCCGGGTCGACGCGGTCGACGTCGCCGACACCGACGACGGTCGCGCGCTCGCCCGCGTCACCGTGGAGGTCGAACGCGGACGCACCCTCCCGAAGGACGTCGAGGCGTCCGTCCGGTACGGCGACATGCTCGGCGCCCGTTATGTGGCGCTCACCCTGCCCGAGGCGGGGGTCGCCGCCGGATCCGACGGCACCGAGGCGGGGGTGCCCGCCGAATCCGACGGCACCGAGGTGCTCGAACCGGGAGGCGTGGTGCCCGTTTCGCAGACCACCCCGCCCATCGACCTCACCGCCCTGATGAACGGCTTCCGGCCCCTGTTCGAGTCGTTGCCCCCGCAGGAGGTGAATGTCCTCGCCCGGAACGTGGTCGACACCTTCAACGGCCGAGGCGACGCGGTCGCCCGGTTCCTCGACCGGGTGGCGGTGCTGTCGACGCAGCTCGGCGACCGCGAACACATCCTCGGCGAGGTCACGACGAACATGAACCGCATCCTTGGTTCGCTCGACAACCGGCACGACGAACTGCGCGACCTCACCGACGGGCTGGCCGCGCTCAGCGCCTCGGTGGTGGGGGACGGGCAGCAACTGGCCGCCTTCCTCGACACCGGTGCGCAGAGCGTGTCCGCACTGGCGGACACCATCGCCGACTCGCAGGGCGCCTTCACCCGCAGCCTGCAGCAGTTCGGCGCCGTCACCGACCAGTGGATCGCGTCGACACCCGAGTTCGAGCGCATGCTCGCCGGCCTGCCCGCCTTCGCCGACAACATCAACCACACGGGGCAGTACGGCAGCTTCATCAGTCTCTATCTCTGCAATTTCACCCTGAAAGCAGGCGACGCGGAAGTGAAC
The DNA here is from genome assembly GCF_002215235.1 of Rhodococcus sp. BUPNP1. Lineage (NCBI taxonomy): Bacteria > Bacillati > Actinomycetota > Actinomycetes > Mycobacteriales > Nocardiaceae > Rhodococcus > Rhodococcus sp. BUPNP1. Next base: position 68,470 of record NZ_NERM01000015.1, on the reverse strand, counting down.
ATCTTCGGCCCGACCCATTCGCCGGTGTGCTCATGATGACCCTCACCCGAATCATCGATCTGCTCGTGCGTTTCGTCACCGCACTCGGTGGCCGCATCGGCCGGGTGCCCCAGTTCGCGGCCTGGACGGTCGTCGTCGTGGTGGCGGTCGCCGGTGTCTCGCTCGTCGCGGTGGGCATCGCCTACATCGACGATCTCGTCCACGTCCTCCGAGGCGACGCAGCCTCGGCAGCCGGGGGAGGGGCACTCACCCGATGATGTTCCTCGTCAAGCTCATCGACGTCTTCGTCGGTGCCCTCGAGTTCCTGTTCGGTGGTGGCCGACGGCAGAACACCACCCACATGCCGCTCGTGCTCGGCACCATCGGAATCTTCGTCCTCGTCGTCGGACTCGGTGCGGCCGTGGGACTTCCGCGGGTGTGGTACCAGGTGCGCACCGAGCCGTACACGGCCGAGTTCGCCAATGCCGCCGGACTCGCCACCGGCGATCCGGTCTATGTCGCGGGCGTGGCGGCCGGGCGCGTGGAGGGCATCCGGCTCGCCGGTACCCACGTCGACGTCGACTTCCGCCTCGACAAGCAGCGCGCCGTGGGCAACACCTCCACCGCATCGGTCCGGCTCGAAACCGTCCTCGGCAAGCGGTATCTCGATCTCCGTCCCGCCGGGGTCGACGACGGAGCGAACCGGATCCCGCTGGCCCGCACCACCGTTCCCTACTCGCTCGACGAGATCGGAGCCGGCGCCGACGCGGTCGCCGAGGACCTCGACCTCGACGCGATGACCGAGATGATGAGCACCCTGTCGCAGGTGCTGCCGCGGGAGAGCGACGAACTCGACCGTGCCCTCACCGGTATCAGCGCCGCTTCGACCGCGTTCTCCCGGCACGGCGAACAGTTCGACCAGCTCCTCGACACCGCCCGGAAGCTGTCGGAAATGGCGGTCGACCAGCAGGACACCCTGGTGCAGAACGCGGTCGACGCCCGCACCCTCGTGCAGACCCTCGTCGTCCGCAAGGACACACTCACCCGGCTCGTCGAGAACCTGCGGGTCGTCATCGCGACCATGTCGGAGACGCTCACCGCCAACCGCGGCGACGCCGACCGCCTCGTCGCCAACCTGGTGGAGGTCTCCGGGACCCTCCAGCGCAACGCCGACCGGATCGGCCTGCTCATGGACCGCCTGCCCCCGGCCCTGCGCACCGTCACCGATGCCACGGGCAACGGCTCGTGGGCGGACGTCGTCACCCCCGCCACGGTCCTTCCCGACAATCTTCTCTGCGCGATCGGAGTGATGCAGGAATGCCGGTGACCTCGACACCGACGAGAACCTCGCGACGGAAGAAGATCGTCGCGGCGACCCTTGTCCTACTCCTTCTGATCGCGTTGCCCGCGTGGTACGTCTTCGGCCGCACCGACCGCAGCCACACCGTCCACGCCGACTTCGAATACGTCAACGGCATCTACGTGGGCAGCACCGTCGCCGTGCTCGGCGTGGAGGTCGGCACCGTCACCGACATCGAACCGCAGGGAACGTCCGTGCGAGTGACGATGACCGTCCCCGACGAGGTGACTCTCCCCGAGGACGTCTCCGCCTACGTGATGAGCCCCGCGATCATCAGCGAACGCTACGTCGAACTGGGGCCCGCCTACGACGGCGGTCCCACCTTCGCCGACGGCGGGGTGATCCCGAAGGACCGCAGCCACTCGCCGATCGACATCGACAACATGCTCGACAGCCTGTCCACGATCATCGAGACGATGGGACCGGACAACGCCGACCTCGGTGCCGTCCTCACCAGCGGAGCCGATGTGTGGGAGGGGCGCGGCGCGGCCTTCCACGACGCCATCGCCGATCTCGCCGCCGCCACGGGCGTCGTCGGGGCATCCACTGAGGACTTCGCACTGCTCGTCGAGAACCTCTCGACACTGCTGCGCGCCCTCGACGAACGGTCGGTGGGTCTCGACAGCATGGTCACCGATCTCAGCGCGCTCGCCGCGGTCTGGGAGGAGAGCGATCTCGACGTCACCGAGCCGTTGCAGCAACTGCAGGTCGTGTTCGACGAGGTCGACACCTTCGTCGCGCAGCACCAGGAGAGCTTCGGTGCGATCTCCGACAACCTGAAGGTCATCGGCGACACCCTCGGCGAGAACCCTCAGGGTCTGGCCGAGTTCATGGACCTCGTCCCGCTGATGATGGAGAACCTGACCGACACGATCGGCCCCGACGGTCGCGGCCGCATCCGTCTGAACATCTCCACCGCGCTGACGCAGTTCGCGGTCGCGGCCCCGCTGTGCGCGGAACATCCGCTCCCGCTGTGCACGGGAGCCGGCTTCACCAATCCGATCTCCTTCCCGATCAGCGCCTCGGATCCGCTCGGCATCGTCAGCGCGGTCACCGGTGGACAACCAGGAGGCAACCCGTGAGCTCAGCTTCTGCAGCGTCACCTCGTCGCTCCGTGACGCGGGTCCTGGCCCTCGTCGGTGCCGCTCTCACCTGCGCGACGGTGGTGTCCGGATGCGGCTACGGCATCCAGGATCTTCCCGTCGGACGCTCCATCGGCGGTGGCGACTTCGAGGTCACCGTGCAACTGCCGTCCGCGGACGGCCTGGTCCTCGGCGCCGACGTGCGCTACGGCCAGCAGATCGTCGGCCGCGTCGCCGGACTCGACACCGCACCCGGTGGCGCCGACGTGCGGGTCTCGCTCGAGGAAAACCTCGAGGTCCCGTCCGATGTCCTCGTCTCCGTCGAGATCCCGTCCGCGCTGGGCAGCCCGTACCTGCGACTCGTCCCGCCTCCGAACCCGAGTTCGTCGCTGCTCGCCGACGGTGACGTCGTATCGGAGCAGAACGTCGACCTCGGTCCCCGGGTGGAGACGATGCTCGCCGCGCTCGGCAATGTCGTCAGCGGCAGCGGACTGACCCAACTCGAAACCGTCGTGCGCGAACTCAACGTCGCATTCACCGGCCGATCCGGGAGCGTCCAGGCCCTCGCCGACACCGCGACCGAGATGATGACCCGCGCGATCGACGAACAGACCTCCTTCGACCAGGCCATGACGCTCGCCGCCGACGTCACCCGACGGATGGTCGAGGAGGAGGAGATGTTCGACCGCTATCTCGTCGAAACCGCCGGCGCCGTCGATGTCCTGGTGGCCCAACGCGAGAGTATGGCTTCCCTGCTCGACGCCACCACGCGCCTGGCGGCGAACGTCAACGAGTTGACTGCCGCGACCCCCGACGGGGCCGGCGGACTGCTACGCGACGCCGACACGATCACCGCCACGCTCGCGTCGTTCAACGACCGCATCGGCACCACCCTCGCCAACATGAACGCCTTCATGGCCGCCTTCGACAGTTCCGTCCGCGGCGACTACCTGGTGTTCGACGGTGCCCTGGAGATCCCGGAGAGCCTCGACACGATCTTCACCGGCGGGTATTTCACCGGTGACTTCACCGGATTCGACGACGCGTCCGCACCGGCTTCGCTGGAAGAACTGCTCGGAGGGGAGCGATGAAGAAGATCGTCGTCGTCCAGCTGGTCCTGTTCGTCATCACCGCGCTGACCGTGGTGCCCTACGGCATCTACTACATCGTCGGACCCACCGGTGTCGGCGACCGCATCAACATCCACGCCACGGTCGACAACGCCCTCGGTGTCGGCGAGGGCACCGTCGTGACCTATCGCGGTGTCCAGGCGGGCATGGTCACCGGTATCGGATTCGACCCCGAGACCCGGCGTGCCCGCCTCGATTTCGCGCTCGACGGCGACACCCGTATCCCCGTCGACTCCTACGCCAAGATCACCCAGGGCACCATGGCCGGCATGCTCAACGTCGACATCTTCCCGCGTGTCGACCACGGCCCCTATCTCGCCGACGGCGACGAGATCACGATGCCGGCCGAGGAGCAGCCCACCCAGATCTCCGAAACCCTCGCGCACACCGCCGATCTGCTCGAAACCATCGACCCCGCGGTGATCTCGACCGTCGGTCAGGAGCTCGGCAGCGCGTTCGAAGGACTCGGACCCGACCTGGCCCGTCTCGTCACCGACGCCGACCGGATCTCCGCGCAGCTCGCCGAGGACGCGCCCGCCCTCGCCGAACTGCTCGATCGCGCAGCCGGATTGACGGGCACCATGGCCGAGAACTCCACCGAGTTCGTCGACGGGATGGCGTCGGCGCGGACCGTCGCCGAATCATTGCAGGCCAACGAGGATCGCATCGCCTCGATGATGGCCACCGGCCCCGACGCGATGCGCCGTGCCGACGAGGCCATCGGCGCGAACCAGGAGTCGTTCTCCGCGGTGCTCGCCAACCTCGGCGCGGTCGGTCCGGTGATCTCCGACCGGTCCGCGGCGCTGCGCACCGGTCTGGACGCGATTCCCCGCGGCCTGGCGGCACTCGAATCGATCGTGCACGGCGACCGCGCGGACTTCGCCCTGATCGCTACGCAGGGACCGGCCTGCTACTACGACAATCCCCGTCGCGCGCTCGGCGACACGTCCCCGATCGAACCGAACCTCGACTACTACTGCCCGCCGGGCCAGGACCTCGAGCAACGCGGTTCCCGCAACGCACCCCGTCCGAACGATCTCGGGCTCGGAGGCACCATCCCGGGCACGGTGATCGGACCGCCTGTCGTTGCCGATCCGGTCCTCATCCCGAGCGGCACCGAACTGCTCTACTTCTGGAAGAGTCTGCTGGAAGGCAACACCCATGGCACACGATGACACCGGTACGGCAGTCCTCGACAAGGCTCCGGTCCCAGAGTCCACGACCGTCGAACGACGCTCGTCGAAGCCCCGCGGGCTGGTGGTCGCGTTGGTCCTCTCGATCAACGCTCTGCTCGTGATGCTGGCAGCACTCGTCGTGGTCCTCGTCGATCACCGCACCGACGAGCAGGCCGCACAGGAGGCGGTGGCACTGGCGCGCGAGTACGCCGTGGTGATGTCGACCTTCGACTACCAGAACCTCGACGCCAACCGCGAACGGATCGCGGAGATGTCCACGCCGGCCTTCGCCGAACGCTACGGATCGATGGTCGACGCATTGCGTGAACTCGTCACCGAGGGACAGGGGAGCGCCGAAGCGCAGGCGCTGCACGCAGCCGCCGAGCACGCCGACGGCGACACCGCCACGGTGCTCGTCTTCGCCGACCAGAACGCCACGAACGTCTCGACGCCCGACGGGGGCACCTCGCGTTTCCGCATGGTGTTCTCCCTGGTCCGCATCGACGACCGCTGGCTCGTCGACAACGTCGAAACACTCTGACCCACACCACGAGGAGACACGCGATGCCCACTCCCTATCTCGACGACCTGGACCGGGAACCGGTACTGAGCTCGCGCCGGACCCGTATCGCCATCACCAGCGGCCCCAACCGGTGGAGTCGCAAGCAGCACAAGGTGTCCGACGCCGTCGACTTCTGGTCCTTTGCCGGGGCCGCCGCGAACGTCATCATGCAGCTCGGCTGGCCCGAGGTGGCGTACGGCGTCATGGAGAGCAAGGTCGAATCCGGTTCGCTGGTCAAGCACCCGTGGAAGCGGGCCCGCACCACCGCCACCTACCTGGCTGTGGCGATCCTCGGCAACGACGAGGACCGCAAGGCCTACCGCGAGGCCGTCAACGGTGCCCACCGGTTCGTGCGATCCGACGAGAACAGCCCGGTCAAGTACAACGCGTTCAACCGCGAACTGCAGCTGTGGGTCGCTGCCTGCCTGTACATCGGCATCGAGGACATGTACCAGCTGCTGCACGGCAAGCTCGACGACGAGCAGCTCGAGGAGTTCTACCGCACCGGTTCCACCCTCGGCACAACCCTGCAGGTCACCGAGGACATGTGGCCCGCGACGCGGGCCGATTTCGACAGGTACTGGAACATCGCCTGCGAGCGGGTCGTCTTCGACGAGACCACCAAGGCGTACTTGATGGACCTGGTCGATCTGAAGATGATCAACTGGCCGATGCGCCTGATGTTCCGGAATCTCCTGCGTTTCCTCACCATCGGGAGCCTGCCCCCGATCTTCCGGGAAGCGCTCGACCTGGAATGGAGCGAAGCCGACCGCCGACGCTACGAGCACTTGTTCGTGTTCGTCTCGTTCGTCAATCGGTTCATCCCGCGTTTCCTGCGGCACGGCGGAAGCGAAGCGCTCGTCGCCGATCTGCGTCGCCGCGTCAAGTCCGGTCGCAATCTGATCTGACAGGCGCATGACCGTTCCAGACACCGACATCGACCCGGACGGGTTGTTGCGGCGCTACCTGCACGACCGGCGTTTCCTGCTCGCCCTGCCGCGGGCGGTGGCGCTGCAGATGCTGCATCCGGCGATCGCGGCGGGCATGGACCACTCGCGGACGCCGCGCCGGCTCTGGTTGCACAAACGCCGGACGGTGCCGGTGCTCGTCCGTGCCGCCTACGACGACCGGCACATCCGCCCGATCGTCCGGTTCGCGCACGAGGACGTGAAGGGAACGGACGACCTCGGCCGCCGGTACCACGCGCTCGACCCGGATGTCTTCTTCTTCCAGCACGCGACCTACGTCGACACGCTCGTGACGATGATCGACGTCTTCGTCCGTCGCCTCGAGGTGGGGGAGAAGGAGGCGCTCTACCTGGACAGTTGCGCGTGGTACCGGCGTTACGGCATCTCCGATCGGCGGATGCCGCAGGACTGGGCGGAGTTCACGGACTATTTCGACGACACCTGCGCCTCGGTCCTGGCCCGCACACCCAGCGGCGACCGCTACCGCGACCAGATCTTGCGGCCCCGCGACTGGGTGCAGCGCGGGATCCCGGCCCGGGTCGTCCGCGCGCTGCTGCACCCGGCCGCGCGCACGCTGTGGGAGGTCGACGTCGGCGCCGCCGATCGACGCGCACTCACGGCGTATGCGACGTACCGGCGCCTGCGTCGAGGACCGATCACGCGGTAACCGCACCGCGGATCGACAGAACGGATCATCACCCGGCACCGCGTCGGGTCCATCAGGAGGTAAGTGTGGGAGTCGAGGTTTCCGTCGAGGGGCTGACCAAGTCCTTCGGCTCGCAACGTATCTGGCAGGACGTGACGTTGACGTTGCCGGCCGGTGAGGTCAGTGCGCTGCTCGGTCCGTCGGGTACCGGTAAGTCGGTGTTCCTCAAGTCGTTGATCGGTCTGTTGCGCCCGGAGGAGGGCTCGATCGTCGTCGACGGCACCGACATCCTGCAGTGCTCGAGCAAGGAGCTCTACGAGATCCGCAAGCTGTTCGGGGTGCTGTTCCAGGACGGGGCGTTGTTCGGGTCGATGAACCTCTACGACAATGTCGCCTTCCCGTTGCGCGAGCACACCAAGAAGACCGAATCCGAGATCCGGCAGATCGTGATGAGCAAGCTCGAGCTCGTCGGTCTGCTCGGCGCCGAGGACAAGCTGCCCGGGGAGATCTCCGGGGGGATGCGCAAGCGCGCCGGCCTGGCCCGGGCGTTGGTGCTCGATCCGGAGATCATCCTGGTCGACGAGCCGGATTCGGGTCTCGATCCGGTGCGCACCACCTACATTTCGCAGACGTTGATCGATATCAACGCGGAGATCGATGCGACGATCCTGATCGTGTCGCACAATATCAATCTGGCGCGTACGGTGCCGGACAACATCGGCATGTTGTTCCGTCGGCAGTTGGTGATGTTCGGTCCGCGTGAGGTGTTGTTGACCTCGGATGAGCCGGTGGTCAAGCAGTTCCTCAACGGCACGATGATCGGTCCGATCGGGATGTCGGAGGAGAAGGACGAGGCGACGATGGCGCACGAGCAGGCCCTCGTCGATGCCGGTCATCATGCCGGGGGTGTGGACGATATCGAGGGGATCGTGCCGCAGATGCAGGCCACGCCGGGAATGCCGGAGCGGCAGGCGGTGGCGCGTCGGCAGGAGCGGGTGCGCTCGATCCTGCACACTCTGCCCCCGGCCGCCCAGAGCGCCATCCTCGAGGACATGGATTCTCAGCGTCGAACCACGGCGTTCACGGGGTCCGACGCGCCCACCGAACTGCTCCCGGTGGTGCTGCGTTAGATAGGGGACGACAGCGACGGCCGGGGCATCTGCCGGCCGGCCAACCGAGCGACGAGTTCCGCGCGACTACCCGCTCCCGTCTTCGCATAGACGGATTTGAGGTGGTCGTGCACCGTGTTCGGCGTGATGCCCCGGTGCCGAGCGATCTCGGCCGTCGACAGTCCGCTCAGCACGTCGGTGCACACCTCGCACTCGCGGGCGGTCAGCGCGTACGCGGCGAACAGCATGTCTGTGAGCTCGCTGTCGGCCGCGGGTTCGATGGTGACCGCCGTGCGGGATTCGTCGCCGTCGGTGCTCAACGGCGCTGCACGGACGACGATCCAGCCTCCACCCTCGTTGCGGATACGCGCCCGGAACACTCCGGTCGAACTCGCCCGAGCTCCGAACGTTGCCGCCCGCAACAGCAGTGCCAATCGCACGGGACCGGCGAGCCGCTCCTCCCATGCCCGCGCCGCGACCGTCGATGCGACCGGCTCACCCGCTGGATCCGTCACGATCACGGCCGGTCCCGGATCGGCTCCGGGGCGTGCGCGCAGGGTGTGGACGGCGGCCGCCCGGGTCGCGGCCGCCACCGCCGGCGCGACCATCGTCAGGAACTCCAGCTCCCGATCCGTGAAGTCCGGTCCCGATCGGACGAAACCGGCCGATCCCCAACACAACCCGTCCACCGTGAAGACGACCCGCACCTCACGGTCGAGTCCGAGTGGGCGCCACACCGCAACGTGCCGGAGGCTGTGGGCGAGTTCGGTCGACGGTAGATCCGAGGCCCGCACCACCGTTCGTCCACTGCGGGCGATGTCTGCGAACGTCGCGGGATCGTGTCCACCGCATTCCGATTCGGCGAGTAGTGGCTCGTACTCACCGGGAATGCGGTTGCGCCCACTGGTCATCGAACCGAACGCCAGGGTCAGGGGATCGAACAGCGCCCAGCACGTCAGCTCGCTGCGTACGGTGCGATCGACCAGTTCGATGGCACGCTGGTGCAGTGCGGTGACGCCGGCGCCGGTGCCCGCGAACTCCAGGATCTCGCGGCGTAGCCGCTCCGCCCGCACTTCGAGCATGAGCCCAGTATGCGCCGGATCCGGGAAACGGGAGCATCCCCGATTCAGGGGATGGTTCGGCTGCTTCCCGGTCCCTAGCGTCGCAAATGTGTCCACGATTCATCTCGAACGGGCCGGTACCGGCAGGCGATTGTCGATGCCGGACGCCGTCGTCACCGTCCTGTCGTCCGGTGAACACACCGGCGACGCCTACGAGCTCATGCTGGTCGAGGCCCCCTGCGGCAGCCCACCGCCCCTGCACTCCGAGCCTTGGCCCAAGACCTTCCACCTGCTGCGCGGCCGGATCCTCGTCCTGCTCGACGGTGAGGGCTGCGAACTCGCCGCCGGTGACACGCTCACCATCGAGGCGGGAACGATGAACAGCTTCTCGGTCCTCACCGACGATGCGGTCTTTCTCCTCGTCTGTTCCGGGACCGGGATGAGCGGCTTCTTCACCGATGTCGACGCCTTGGCGAAGCAGTACCTGCCCGAGGATGCGCTGATGAGCAGGTTCGGGCAGATCGCCACCCGTTACGGCATCCGATTCGCCGAGGAGGTCTCGCCATGATCGTCGTTGCGCAACTCGCGGCCCTCGTCGCCGCCGCGGTGCACCTGCTGGCCTTCGTGTGGGAGACGATCCTCTTCCGCCGTCCGAGCATCCACCGGGACGTGTTCCGCATCCCGACCGAGGACGTCCGGCCGGTGCGGATGTGGGCGTTCAACGTCGGCTTCTACAACCTCTTCCTCGGCTCCGGAGCGCTCGCCGGGGTGATCCTGTGGTGGACCGGCCACGAGACGCCGGGCCGCACGCTCGTCGTCTACACGTGCACATTCATGTTCCTGGCCGGGATCGCATTGTTCGCCTCGGATCGGATGGCGATGAGCCGTCCGCGGGGAGCCGGGGTGGTGGGGTCGCTGTGTCAGAGCGTTCCGTCGCTGATCGCGCTCGTAGCACTGGCATTCGCGTAGAAGCGGCGCGACCGACGACTGGGTGGTTCGAGCCCCGGAAAGCGGGGGTGAAGCCACCCAAGTCGGCGTTCGTTCGCTCTGAGCCACCGCTAGTGTCGACCGCATGGCTCTCCTGTACGACGCCGAGTTGTCTCCCACCAAGGTCGAATTGCTGCGGGACTGGCTGCCGCGGACGTCCTTCTATCGGGGTGGCGAGTCCAGCGTCGACCGGCTCGGTGCCTTTCGGTTCAATGATCCGGCCGGTGAGGTCGGTATCGAAACCCACCTCGTGCGCGACGCCGACGGTGTCGTCTATCAGGTGCCCTGGACCTACCGTTCGGCGCCGCTACGTGAAGGTCGATCGGTCGGGGAGACGGAACATTCGGTGCTCGGACACCGCTTCGTCTACGACGCGACGACCGATCCCGTCTACATCCGGCAATTGCTCGTCACGATCTGTGCCGGCGGAAGCGAAGCCGAACAGTATGTCCACGTCGAGGGGGACGAGCCGAGGAAGGTCGCCGGAACTGTTCGGGTTCAGGGAAGTGGTGCCGAGGGCATCGAGGTTCCCGCAATCACGAGACTCGATGTAACCGATGATGGCGAGGGTCGGACGTGCATCGACACAGCGGGTATCACGATCGCTGTGCACCACTTACCGGCGGGCGTAGCGCTTTCCGGCCGCACCCTGATGGGCGCTTGGAAGGGTGGCAGAGGTGTGCTCGCATCGATCCGATGATCGACCTCGTCCGACGAATGCCGCCGAAGGCAACCTCTCCGTGACGCCCGCGCACCTGCAGTCGCATGCTTCTGTTCGCTTCGAGTGGGGCCTGTCCGGAGCGGTTGCTCTCGGGGCCTCCGACATCTCGGTCGTGGTGGACGTGCTGTCGTTCACCACGACGCTGTCGGTCGCCGCGGATCGTGGAATCGAGGTGTTGCCGTACTGGGCGAGAGACGATTCGGCCGCCGAGTACGCCGCGCGACATGATGCCGTCCTGGCGGTCGGGCGTAGCCGAGCGGAGGCGGGGGAGGTGAGCCTGTCTCCGCGCACCGTTCGCGACGCCGACAACCTGCATCGCCTCGTTCTGCCCTCGCCGAACGGGTCGTCGATCGCATACTTGCCGGCTACGTCGTCGACTGTCGTCGTCGGAGCGTGCCTGCGCAATGCCACTGCGGTGGCAGCATGGATCGCGGAAGTGCTGTCGGAGGGTGCGACCGTGGCAGTGATCGCCGCCGGCGAGAAGTGGCCCGACGGGTCTCTGCGACCGTGCGTCGAAGATCTGTGGGGTGCGGGCGCGGTGCTTGCCGACGTGTTGGTTCGGCGTCCGGAACTGACCGCGTCGACCGAGGCCGAGATGGCAGTGGCCGCCTGGCATGCAGTTCGAGGCAATGTGAACTCGTCATTGGAAGCATGCGCATCCGGTCGGGAGCTGATCGACATGGGATACGAATCCGATGTCGCCGTGGCGGCGGAGGTCGATCGGAGTGCGACCGTGCCCGTGCTCGTCGGCGATCGCTTCGTGGACCACAGTGGATAGACGATTCGGGTGGCTTCGACCTCGCTTTCCGGGGTCGAAACCACCCGAATCGCAACTATCGGTCCAGGTCTTTCTCGTCCGAGCCGCGCACGGCGGGAATGGAACCGAATCGCCCGGCCTGGAAGTCCTCCATCGCCTCGATGATCTCGGCCCGGGTGTTCATGACGAACGGACCGGCCATGACGACGCGTTCACGAATCGGCTTGCCGCCGAGCACGAACACCTCGAGGGCGTCGGTGCGCGAATCCTGCGTCGCGGCAGCAGAGATGGTCAGGCTCTCGCCCCTGCCGAAGACGGCGGTCTGTCCGGTCCGGATCGGGCGGTGTTCCGGTCCGACCGCGCCATCGCCGGCGAGCACGTATGCCAGCGCGTTGAATTCGGGGTTCCACGGCAGGGTGACGCTCGCTCCCGGTGCCACGGTGGCGTGCAGCAGGGTGATCGGCGTGTGCGTCGAACCGGGGCCGCGGTGCCCGTCGAGCTCTCCGGCGATCACCCGGATGAGCGCGCCGCCGTCGGCCGAGGACAGCAGGGCGACCTCGCCGCCGCCGATGTCCTGGTACCGCGGGGCGACGAACTTCTCGGCCTTGGGCAGGTTCACCCACAACTGCACGCCGTGGAACAGTCCACCGCTGACCACGAGGTGTTCCGGTGGTGCTTCGATGTGCAGGATGCCGCTGCCGGCGGTCATCCACTGGGTGTCACCGCCGCCGATGGTGCCGCCGCCTCCGTGGGAGTCGCGGTGCTGCATGATGCCGTCGATCATGTAGGTGACGGTCTCGAAGCCGCGGTGCGGATGCCAGGGCGTGCCTTTCGGTTCGCCGGGTGCGTAGTTCACTTCGCCCATCTGATCCATGTGGATGAACGGATCGAGGTACTTCGTCTCGATGCCCGCGAACGCACGGCGGACGGGGAAGCCTTCGCCTTCGAAGCCGTGCGGAGCGGTGGTCACCGACAGGACAGGACGCGAGAGCGCGTCGGGTGCGGGCTCTTCGACGCGGGGAAGAGCGAGAATGTTGTCGACGGTTACGGCGGGCACGGTAACCCCTCTCGGTCATGTAGTTGATTTGTCAACTACCTTACTGCACTCAACCGCCGTCCTCCTCGGGTTGTTCCCACCCGAGGTGCGCCGCATCCACGACTTGACCCTGACGCAGCGTCAGGGTCGATGCTGAAACCATGAGGATCAGCGACTTGGCCCAGGCCGCAGGAACCACCGTTCGCGCCGTCCGGCATTACCACCGGCTCGGGCTCATGCCCGAACCCCCACGGACACCCAACGGATACCGGGACTACGAACTGGCCGACCTGGTGCGCCTGCTGCGTATCCGCTGGCTCGCCCAGTCGGGTGTTCCACTGGGTTCGGTGGCGACCGTCCTCGGTGGCCACGTCACCGACAGCGACGACCACGACGCCGAGTCCGACCTCACCGCAGATCTCGAGTCGCTGCTCGAGGCGGCAGATACTCAGATCCGGACGCTGCAGGTCAAACGTGAGGCACTCGCCGCGATTCTCGAGCGTCACCGCGCCGGCGACCGACTCTCGCCCTTGCCCGCGCCGATCGTCGACGCGTTCGACGAACTCATCGACGGCGAGGATGACCCGCACACCCGGACGTTGTTCGTGCGCGAACGCGACAGCTGGGAGATGCTCGCCCTCACCGGGCAGGCATCACCGGAGTATCTCGACGCCCTGCGAACCCTGCTCGACGACCCCGAACAACGGCACGCCATGGTCGCCGTCTACCGACGCTTCGGTGCGCTCGCCGGGCAGGATCCCACCGCGGCGGCCGACGAGATCACGGCCGTCATCGACGGCATGACCGCGCTGCTCGACGACATCCCGATCATGGTGGAGGTGCTCGGTTCGTGGGCGGCCGAGGCGGCAACGGCTCTCGAATCGAACACCGAAGTGCTTGCCGAGTTCCTTCCGGACCCGGCACAGCAGGCCGTTGCAATCGGGTTCGTCCGGCGCGTCGCTGCACAGTCGGGACCGCCACAGGACGGAGTGCAGGCATGACCGAGCGCACCGTCCGGCTCGCCCACCGAACCGCCCTCGTCCTCACCGTGGTGGTGGCCTGTACGAACGCCGTCCTCGCCGCGTTCGGTGTCCTCACCCCGGCGACCGCGCTGAAGTTCTGGCTCGGATTCGAGCTACCTGTCGGGATCCTGGTGCTGATCGTCGGCGCATTGCGCGTCCGAGTCCTGCGCCGATCCGGAACACCGTGGGCAGGGGTGCTCGACGAACTCGTCGGCCGCGTGCCCGCGACCCTGATCCGCGCAGAGTTGAGAAGCTACCGCGCACTGTGGTTCCTGATACGACGGCGTCGCGTCGGCGCCGGACCTGAGGTGACGACGATCGGCTACACCCGCGGCACGATGAGCGTGCCGATCGCGTGGCTCGTGGCCTCGGGCATCGAGATCGCGGTGGTCCACATACTCGTGCCCTGGGAATGGCTGCGCTGGACGTTGCTGATCGTGTCGGTGTACTCGCTTCTTCCCCTCGTGGGGTGGCTCGCGGATCGTGTCGTCAACCCGCATCTTCTGACGCGGGACGGCCTGGTTCTGCGCTCCGGACATCAGGTCGTGGCCCATATCGACGCGGACAACCTGCAGCAATGCGTCCCGCGCCATCGCTTCCAGCCGACGGAGACGGGCGTGGACGGCGAGGTGCTGTTCCTGCCCGGACCCGACGGCACCAACCTCGACCTCATCCTCGCGGAACCCGTCGAGGCCCTGCTGCCGGCCTTCTTCGAACACCGCCGCCGTCCGGCACTCGTGAGCCGGTTCGCGATCCACGTCGACGATCCCACAGCGGCGCGCCGAGTGCTCGACGCCGCCCTCCTCGCCTGACGCGACGAGGGTGAAATCGACGATTTCGTCCACCGAATCCGTTCCACAGGTGGTGACCTGCGTTTATCGTGTATGCGACGAACGGAGTCCCCGTGTCCCGCAATTCATCCCGAGCCCTCCGCGCTCGCCTCGTCGCCGCGATCGCGCTCTTGTGCGCGAGCATCACGGTCACCGTGCCCCCGGCCGCCGGCGCCGAACCGGCCTTGTGCGCGTGGCGGTTCATGTCGAACGAGACGGTGCTCAACGTGGCGTCCCCCGACGTCAACGCCACCTACTGGGTGCTGCCCTATGCGCTGGGCCCGGGCGACTCGATCGAGGTGTCCGGCACCTATCCGGCCGCGCGGTACTTCTCGCTCAACACCTACGGCACGAACTTCGACACCGTCGACACGCTGCGTGACGACATGATCGTGCCGGATCCGGGCAACGGGAACCCGTTCGCGGATGCGACGGCGCGGAATCTTCCTCTGTCACAGCAGAAATGGCGTGCCACCGTGGGACCCGGTCCGGCGGACCACGCGCGCAACGAGATCCGCGAGGTTCCCGAGGGGCAGAGCACCCCGGTGGGCTTCCTGATCATCCGCGTGTACGTGCCCGACGACGCCACATCTGCCAGCGGCGGCGTGCCGTTGCCCGAGGTGACCATGCGCCTCGGTGGGGCGACGATGCTCAGGCAGCCGTGCGAGCAACCGTTCGACCCGAACTCCTACACCGGACCCGTCGCACAGTTCGCGCAGGCAGGTTTCGACCAGGTCATCGCCGGTGCGGCGAGCGGTGCGTTCCCCGGTGGCACACCCGAGACGGTGTTCGTGAACCCGGCGAGTTCGTCGGGCCTGCTCCCCAACGGCGACAACAAGTATCTCGGAACGGCGCTGACCTACCAGCCGGGGCGGATCGTCGTGGTGCGGGGTAAGGCGCCGCTGTTCCCCGACACACGGGCGGGGGTGCCGGTCACGGATCCCGATCAGCAGGTGCGGTACTGGTCGATGTGCCAGAACGATCTGGTCTCGCCGTATCCGGTGGTGGCGTGTGCCGGCGACTTCGAGACCTCGCTCGATGCATCGGGCTACTACACGTATGCGGTCGCTGCACCCATCGACCTCCCCTCGGTCGCCGATCCGACCGTGACCGTGCTGCCGTGGGGCGATACCACGGTGCCGAAGAAGGTGTTGTTCCTGCGGTACATGCTGCCGTCGTCGGCCTTCTACCCGCAGTCGATCCAGGCCTCGCAGGCGACCGGTGCCGATCCCGCGACGGTGATGGGTCCGTACTATCCCGAGGCCGTGTACTGCTCCGCGACGACCTTCGTCGCCGGAGGCTATGCGGCATGCCGGGACGAAGCTGCAGGCTGACTCTCCGGGACGCACACTACGCACGAGAGTTTTCTGATAGACGAGTGCAATGAACGATGACGCCCGACGCGGCACTCCGTCGAAGGACGCGCGGGCCGCCGACGTGCAGGAACTCGTCGTGGTGGTCGGCGAGCGGATGCAGCGGCGGTCCGACGAGATCGTCGCGAGCATGGACGCGGCGATCGAATCGGCCGTCGAAGATCTCGGCGAGTCCGAACTGACCGACATGCTGCGGGCGAGTGTGGAGGGCAATGTCGCCACCATCCTGCACATGATCAGCAACGACATTCCGCTCGATCGCATCCAGCCGATCACCGCCGCCACGGAGTATGCGGTGAGGCTCGCGCGGCACGGCGTTCCCGCGGCGGCGCTGCGCCGGGCCTACCACATAGGCTCCGACGACCTGTTCAACCAGATGTTCGCGGAGATCCAGCAGCTCGATTGTGCACCCGACCTGAAACTCGAACTGCTCCATCATTTCGCCGGGTGGATGCACAAGTACGTGGACTGGATGACGCGCGTCGTGCTCGACGCACACGAAGAAGAGCAGCGGGTGCTGGTCCAGCAGTCCGAGAATGTGACGTCGGCGCTGGTGGAGCAGGTGTTGAGCGGCGGTGCATTCGATACCGAGGAGTTCGCGACGAAGACCGGTTACCGGCTCGACGGAACCCACCTCGGTGCGATCGCGTGGATCGAAGGCCCGGCGCAGGGCGCAGACCAGACGCCCACGCTCGCGGCGGCGGCAGAGACTCTCACCGTCGCGGCCGGTGGGGGAGGCGCACCCCTGTTCGTACCGGTGGATCGGCGCACGGCCTGGCTGTGGACGACGACGGCGGGTGGCACGGTCGTCGACGTGTCACGCCTTCGGACGGCTGTGCAGGCCGTCCCCGGGTTGCGCGTGGCGTTCGGGAAGCCGGCCGTCGGGGTCGCGGGATTCCGGCGCAGCCATGAGCAGGCCGAGGCGGTGCGGATCGTCGCGAGCACCGCGACCGTTCGGCACAGCCGAGCGGTGTACTACGGCGAGGACGGCATGTCCGCGACGGCGGTGCTGGCGCGCGATCTCGCGACGACCAGGCGTTTCGTCGCCGATACGCTGGGTCGGCTCGCGATCGACAGCCCGGCCGCGGAGCGGTTGCGGGACACGACACGAGTGTTCCTGCGGACCGGGGGAAGCTATGTGCAGACCTCCGAGGAACTCGTCC
The DNA here is from genome assembly GCF_002215235.1 of Rhodococcus sp. BUPNP1. Taxonomy (NCBI): domain Bacteria; kingdom Bacillati; phylum Actinomycetota; class Actinomycetes; order Mycobacteriales; family Nocardiaceae; genus Rhodococcus; species Rhodococcus sp. BUPNP1. Next base: position 51,509 of record NZ_NERM01000015.1, on the reverse strand, counting down.
TCCACCGGAACACCGTGAAGTACCGGCTGCAGAAGGCGGAGGACGAACGGGGACGGCCGATCTCCGACAATCGACTGGATCTCGAGCTGGCTCTGCACGTCTGTCACGTGCTCGGACGACCCGTGCTGATGCCCAAGGAGAAGCGTTCGTCCGGTCGCTGACCCGATTTTTGTGCAGAATCGACAAGAGAAGCGTCGAAGTTGGTTTCGCGGGGACGTGTCCTGGATCACGCCGGCAGCATAGTGTCGTGCATCACAACCGATACGTGCTCGTCGGACCGAGGAGCTGTAGATGCCCTTCTCCCACTTTCCCTTTCTCCCCTGGAACGTCCCCGCCGAGGATCGCTCTCGTGCGGCGGTCCGGGACGACAGGCTCGAACTCACCTACGCTCAGCTCGACGACCGAACCCGCGCTGTCGCAGCACAATTCGCGCGGCACGGCGTCGGCGCGGGCGACATCGTCGCGATCATGCTGCCGAACCGGGTCGAGCTGCTCGTCGCGATGCTCGCGGCGTGGCGTCTCGGTGCTGCTGCGACACCCGTCAATCCGGCGTTCACGGAATCGGAAGCGGCCTATCAGATCTCGGACTCCGGCGCTGTCCTGGTGGTCAACCACTCGGTCGACGCACCGGACGGGGGCCGCCCGAGCATCGCGGTGGACGATCTCGCCGACGAGGGCGACGGCCCCGACCCTGTGGCCCTGCGCGGCGACGAATTGAGCCTGGTCATCTACACCAGCGGGTCCACCGGACGGCCGAAGGGCGTGATGCTCGATCACGACAACGCCGAGGCCATGTCGTCGACGATGGCGCAGCATTTCCGTCTCACCGCCGACGACCACTGCATGCTCGTCCTGCCGTTGTTCCACGTCAACGCGATCATGGTGAGTGCACTGGCGGTCTGGCGTTCGCACGGACAGCTCAGTGTCATCGGATCGTTCTCCGCGACCCGGTTCTTCGACCACGTGGAAAAGCTCCGTCCCACATACTTTTCCGCTGTACCCGCGATCTACGCGATGCTCGCGGCGCTGCCCGACACCGTGCGCCCCGACACCTCGTCCCTGCGGTTCGTGGTGTGCGGCGCCGCGCCGGTGTCGAAGGAACTGCTGCAACGGTGCCACGACCGCTTCGGGTTCGTCATGGTCGAGGGATACGGACTCACCGAGGCGACCTGCGCGTCCGCCTGCAATCCCGTCGACGGCGTCCGCAAACTCGGGACGGTCGGACCGGCACTGCCCGGACAGCGGATCGGGATCATGTCCCCGGACGGTGAACTGCTGGCACCCGGCGAGACAGGGGAGGTGGTCATCGCGGGACCGACCGTCATGCGCGGTTACCTCGATCGCCCCGGTGCGACCGCCGAGACCGTCCGCGACGGCTGGTTGCACACCGGGGACATCGGCATCCTGGACGAGGACGGTTATCTGCGCATCGTCGACCGCGTCAAGGACATGATCATCCGCGGAGGCGAGAACATCTACCCCAAGGAGATCGAAACCGTCCTGACCTCGATCGATGACGTTCTCGAAGCCGCGGTCGTCGGGCGGCCCGACCCGGTCCTCGGCGAGGTTCCCGTCGCTTACGTGGTGCTGTACCCGGATGCGACGACGACCACCGAGGACCTCCTCGAGCACTGCCGGCGGCACCTGATGCGCGCGAAGGTGCCCGAGCGGATCGACATCCTCGACGCGCTACCGAAGAACCCCGTCGGCAAGATCGACAAACCCTCGCTCAGGCGCACACTGCAACACGCCTGACCTCATCTTCTTCCTACATCGACGCGAGTGCCCCTCGCGGGGATGAGCCCTGCCCACCTTCAGGAGTCACAATGGGATTCAAGACGGCAGACATGCCACCGGTCGACCCGGCCACCTACGACGACATGCCCTTCATGGAGCGCATGCGGGTGCTGGCGACCCACTGGGCCGAATACGGTTTCGGCAGCCCCAAACAGATGCACATGCTCTACGTGTACAAGCTGATCTTCTACGTTCTCGGTGGGGTGGCGGTCGTCGGACTCACCACTCCCGGACTGGGTTTCGCCGACCTCGCCGGCTGGTGGGGCGAGCCCATCGTCTACCAGAAGCTGATGGTGTGGACCATTCTGTTCGAGATCACCGGTTATGCGTCGTCCTCCGGACCGCTGGCGTTCAAGTTCAAGCCGTTCACCGGTGGCTGGCGTTACTGGACCCGCCGCGGCACCCTGCGGCTCCCACCCTGGCCGAAGGTGGTGCCGTTCACCCGCGGTGACCATCGCACCGTCGTCGACGTCGCGATCTACTTCGCGCTCCTGGCCACTCTGCTGTTCCTGCTGCTCGGACCGGGCGTGACAACCGCTGCCCTCCCGGGAAGCGAGGTCGGGTTGCTCCCGCAGTGGGCGCTGCTGACCTACGTCGGCCTCATCGTCGTCATGGGCCTGCGCGACCGCGTGGTCTTCCTGGCCGCACGCTCGGAACAGTACGTCGCCGTCATGTTCTTCTTCGGCATCTTCAGCAACCACGTCGACATGATCCTGGCCGCCAAGATCGCGCTGGTCACTGTGTGGTTCGGCGCAGGTGTCTCCAAGTTCGGTCACCACTTCACCAACGTGATCCCGCCGATGCTCAGCAACACCCCGTGGATCACCTCGAAGCGGTTCAAGCGCTCGCTCTACCGCAACTTCCCGCAGGACCTGCGTCCGTCGAAGGTCAGCTGGTTCCTCGCCCACGTCTGCGGCACCGTCGTCGAACTCGTCGTCCCGCTGGTGCTGCTGTTCTCGACGAACACGACGATCACCTGGCTCGCCATCATCGGCATGGTCATGTTCCACATCTTCATCACCTCGACCTTCCCGCTGGCGGTCCCGCTCGAGTGGAACGTCTTCTACATGTTCGCCGCCGTCTGGCTCTTCGGTGGATTCCCCGCCGGCGCCGGCTACGGGGTGGGCGACGTGAGCTCCGTCTGGATCCTCGCGCCGATCCTCGTCGCCTTCCTGCTGTTCCCGATCCTTGGGAACCTGCGTCCCGACCTCGTCTCCTTCCTGCCGTCGATGCGTCAGTACGCCGGCAACTGGGCGTCGGCCCTGTGGGCCTTCCGCGGCGACGAAGCGGAGAACAAGCTCAACGAGAACCTCACCAAGTTCAACGACAATCAGATCGACCAGCTGAGCGGGGCGTTCGGCAAGGAGGTCGCCGAGATCTTCATGCAGAAGGCGGTCGCATGGCGCACCATGCACAGCCAGGGTCGCGGGCTGATGTCGCTGATGATGCGGCATCTCGACAAGCTCGAGAACTACCGCATCCGCGAAGGCGAGTTCACCTGCACCACCCTGGTGGGCTGGCAGTTCGGCGACGGCCATCTGCACAACGAGCAGACCATCAGCGCGGTGCAGGAGCGGTGCCGGTTCGAACCGGGAGAATGCGTCATCGTGTGGATCGAATCCCAGCCGATCCATCGGAAGACGCTGGCATACAAGGTGATCGACGCGGCGCTCGGTGTCGTCGAGCGCGGTCACTATCACATCGAGGACGCGGTGTCGGCGCAGCCGTGGCTGCCCGACGGCCCGATCCCGCACACCGTCACCTGGCGGATGGCCGGTTACGAACCGGCCGGGACGGCCTACCTCCACCCGCAGGTCCGGCCCGATCGTGTCAAGGTTGGAGCATGACCGACGCGGTGATAGTCGGCAGCGGGCCCAACGGGCTCGCCGCCGCCGTCGTCCTCTCCTCCGAGGGCGTACGGGTGCGAGTGCTCGAGGCAGCCGAGACGATCGGTGGCGGCACGCGCAGCAGCGAACTGACCCTGCCGGGTCTGCTCCACGACGAATGCAGCGGCTTCCACCCGCTGGCCGTGGACACACCCTTCAGCCGGGAGTACGACCTCGCGGAACACGGGCTGACCTGGTCGTGGCCCGAGGTGCAGTACACCCACCCGCTCGACGGCGGACGTGGTGGCGCGGCCTACCGATCCGTGGACGACACCGCCACGGAACTCGGGACCGACGGGGCCAGGTGGCGCCGGATCTTCGGCGCACTGACCGAACGATTCGGCGGCATCACCGAGGACTTCCTGCGCCCGATGCTGCACGTACCCGTCCATCCGGTGCTGCTCGCCGGATTCGGAATGTTCGCCGCGATGCCCGCCGACGTGCTCGCACGCGCCTGGTCCACACCCGAGGCGCGCGCCCTGTTCGGTGGGGTGGCGGCCCACGCCCTGCGGCCCTTCGGCTCGCCGATGTCCTCGGCCATCGGCATCGCGCTGGGCACGGCCGCGCACGCCTACGGGTGGCCGGTCGCGCAGGGCGGATCGCGCGCGATCGCCACAGCGATGGCGTCACTGATCGAGAAGAACGGCGGCACCGTCGAAACCGGGGTACGCGTGGAGTCCCTCGACGAACTCGGCAACCCCGACCTGGTGCTCCTCGACACCTCACCCGCCGACGCCGTGCGGATCGTCGGCGACAGGCTGCCCCGCCGCACCGCCCGTGCCTACCGTCGGTACAAGCACGGTCCGGGGGCGTTCAAGGTCGAGTACGCCGTCGAGGGCACCGTGCCCTGGCAGCACGAACCGTCCCGCCGCGCCGGCACCGTCCACGTCTGCGGTTCGTACGCCGAGACGGCGGCAGCCGAACGCCAGGTGAACCGGGGGATCATGCCCGATCGCCCCTACGTCCTGGTCGGCCAGCAGTTCCTCGCCGACCCGTCGCGCTCCGCCGGGAACCTGAACCCGCTCTACGCCTACGCGCACGTCCCGCACGGGTACACCGGCGACGCGACCGAGCCGATCACCACCCAGATCGAGCGGTTCGCCCCGGGCTTCCGCGACACGATCCGTGCCGTGCACGTGCGGACGACGACCGAGATGTCCGTCCACAACGCGAACTACGTGGGCGGCGACATCGTCACCGGAGCCAACAGTGCGGTGCAGCTCGTGCTCCGGCCCCGCCCGGCGCTGGACCCGTACGCGACCGGCGTTCCCGGCGTGTACCTGTGCTCGGCGGCGACCCCGCCGGGTGCCGGGGCGCACGGCATGTGCGGGTATCACGCCGCCCGGTCGGCGTTGGCGTACCTGCAGACCTGAGGTGATTTTCCGGGGTGAATGTGCGGTGAAGGGCCTGCGTGGCGCGCGAAACTTCGCATACGGAAATAACATTCTCCCGATATGCACTTCCCCCGGTGCTGAAGGAGCCCCCGTGACCGCAACCACCCCCGACCCTGCCCGGAACGCGCCGCGTGAAGACGACGGTTACTTCGGCCCCGGTTCCGTCTCGTGGAAGGTGTACGCCGATCCGTCCTCTCGCGTCGCCGGCATGGCGGGTCTGCTGCTGCAGGCACTCAACCCCGGGATGATGCGGCTGTTCGAGCACGCGTCGGCCGCGTACGTCGATCCGAAGGGGCGGGACGAGCGTACCGGCCGCTATCTCGACACTGTCATGTTCGGCGACAAGGCCCACGCCGACGCCGCCGCAGCCTCGGTGCGCCGCATGCACGCGCACGCCGTCTGGGACGACCCGCACACCGGCACCACGCTGCGTGCCGACGAGCCCGCATGGATCGACTGGACCCACAACGCCCTCGCGTTCGCGCTGCTGCGCGGTGCGGAAGCCTTCGGTCTCGACCTGACCCCGGCCGAGCAGGACAAGTTCGTCGTCGAACAGCACATCGCCGCAGAACTCGTCGGCGCGGACCCGGCCCGCCTGCCCGCTACCCGGGCCGACCTCGAGGCGTACGTCGACGAGCAGCGCCACTGGTTGTCGCTATCGCTCGCGGCCGCCGAGGTGACGCACGCGCTCCGCAAGCCGAACCTGTGGGGCAATCCGGTGAAGGTGTTCACCTTCGTCGTCGTGCAGGACGGCATGCTGTCGCTGCTGCCGGAGTGGGCGCGCCTGATGTACGGAATCGAGGGGCGCCCGATGAACCTGCGCGCCGCGGCACGCACCACCAAGCGGCTCATCGGCATCGCTCGTAAGAACGAGTCGTACGACAAGATGGTCGCCGAGATCACCACGCGCATCGACGAGACTCCCTACCGCAAGGTGCGTGCGCGCAAGGCCTGACCCTGTCTCAGAAGGAGGGATTCGGCCGGACGAACCGTTCGTCGATGTCGGCGATCGATCGGACGCCGGTCAACGCCATGGTGAGGTCGAACTCGGCGATCACGTTGCGGATCACCTCCTCGACACCCTGTCGACCTGCGATCGCCAATCCGTACATGTAGGGCCGGCCGAGCAGCACGGCGTCCGCGCCGAGCGCGAGCGCGACGAAGACGTCGGCACCGCTTCGGATCCCGCTGTCCAGCAGCACGGTCGGTTCCCGGCCGATCGCGGCACGGATGTCGAGCAGGGCATCGAGCGAGGCGATCGATCCGTCGACCTGGCGTCCACCGTGATTCGACACGACGAGGACGTCGACTCCGAGGTCCACGGCGCGACGCGCATCGTCGGGATGCAGAATTCCCTTGAGCACGATGGGAAGTCGCGTCCGATCTCGCAACGTCGCCAGATGCTCCCAGCTCAGTCCCGGATTGGAATAGATGTCGAGGAAGGTCTCCGCGGCGGCGCGCGGCACGGGGGAGCGGAGGTTGTCGAGGAATCGACCCGGATGGTTGCGGGTCATCGACAGCAGCGTGCGGATCGCGCCGACTGTGACATCGGGTCGCTCCGTCACCATCTCGCGGGCGGCGTCGATCCGCTGCCGCACGATGTCGAGGAAGCGGGGATCCGAGGTGTACTGTGCGATGCCCTCGCCACGTGCGAACGGCAGCGACCCGAGATTCAGGTCCTGCGGACGCCATCCCAGCATCGTCGTGTCGAGGGTGACGACGACGGCTTCGGCGCCGGCTGCTTCGGCCCGTCGCAGCAGGCTGTCGACGAGATCCTCGTCGGAACTCCAGTACAGTTGGAACCAGCGGGACGCAGAGCCCATCGCGCCGGCACAGTCCTCCATGGAATTGCAGCCCTGGTTGGAGAAGATGTACGGCACGCCGGTCGCGGCGGCCGCCCGCGCGATCGCCAGGTCGCTGTCGGCGGCCATCAACGCTCCCGCCCCGATCGGGGCCAGCAGCAGCGGCGAGGAGAGCGACGTGCCCGCCACGGTCGTACGCAGGTCGCGTTCGGTGACACCGTGGGCCATGCGCGGGACGATCGCCCATCGGTCGAACGCGCGCCGATTGTTGCGCATCGTGCGTCCCTCACCGGCACCGCCCGCGACGTACGCCCAGGCCCGCTTCGAACTCGCACGCCGCGCGGCGCGTTCGAGGTCGCCGAAGGACGTCGGAACGGCCGGACGCCGGCCCAACGCTCCGTTGCGGTACACGACCCCCTGACGTTCCCGGCCGGGACCGGCGGGTGCGGATGCGGCAGTTTCGGTCACGAGTGAGTTCCCCTCTCGAACGGTGGCGCTTGTCGATCCTTCCTCACGAACCCGGTCGAGTGAACCGGTTACCGGTGTCGAATTCGGAATCGGTGCGGTGGATCCGGCGGCGGGCGTACCGTCGGATCCATGACCGAGGACGGCCAGGTTGCACCGTGGGACGACATCTACCGGGGCGTCGCCGAAGGGTTTTCGGGCCCCGTACCGTGGAACATCGGCGAACCCCAGCCCGAGATCGCCCGATTGATCGACGAGGGCGGATTCCGCAGCGACGTGCTCGACGCGGGCTGCGGACATGCCGAGACCTCCCTCCATCTCGCGGCACAGGGGTACACGGTGGTCGGTCTCGACCTGTCGCCGACCGCCATCGAAGCCGCTCGGGCCGCGGCGGCGGAGCGGGGCCTGACTACCGCGACCTTCCAGGTCGCCGATATCACGTCGTTCACGGGGTTCGACGGCCGGTTCGCGACGATCGTCGACAGCACCCTGTTCCATTCGCTGCCCGTGGACCGGCGCCGCGCCTACCTGAGCGCCGTCACCCGTGCCGCTGCTCCGAGCGCGTCCTTCTTCGTCCTCGCCTTCTCGAAGGACGCCTTTCCGGAAGAGGGTCAGGGACCGAATCCGGTGACGGACGACGAGTTGCGCGACGCGGTCGCCGAGTTCTGGACCGTCGACGACGTGCGGCCGGCATTCATCCACGCGTTTCTCGGCGACGAGGATGCTGCCGCGTGGCAGCGGGACGACAAGGGCCGCTCGATGCTCCCGGCCTGGTTGCTGTCGGCCCACCGCGGTTGAGGGTGCACGCGGAAATTCGATTGCATTGCCGGGGTGCGAAGTTCACCATCGGATCTGTCGGAGCGGACCACCCGCGCCTCGTCATGATCCAGGAGTCACCGTGCACCCCGATGTCTCACCCGGAACCGATCCGCTGGTCGAGTACGGCTGGTCCGAACAGATCGCGGAACGGTTCGCGGACAACGACATCCAGGGAACTCCCGGCCGGATCGTGCGGGTCGGTCGCGGTCACGGTGACGCCGTGACCTCCGCCGGTCCGCTGCGGGTGCGGACGGCAGGCCACCATGTCTGTACCGGCGACTGGGTGATCGTGCGCGAACCGCCCACCGAAGGCGACACGATCGGCACCGTCTGTGCGGTGCTGCGGCGTACCGGCGCGATCCGTCGTGCTGACGCATCGGGACGTTCGGAAGAGCAGGTTCTCGCCGCCAACGTCGACACCGTCGTGGTCACGGTCGCGGCCGACACCCTCGATCTCGGTCGCATGGAACGTCTGCTGGCGCTGGCCTGGGACAGCGGCGCGCAACCGGTGGTCGCCCTGACGAAGGTCGACCTCGCGACCGAAGCGGTATTCGAGCAGGTCGCCGTGCTCGCACCCGGAGCGAGCGTGGTCGAGGTCTGCGCACCGGACCGATCCGGATTGAGCGAACTGCGCACGCTGCTCCACGGCACCGTCGTGTTCGTCGGAGCGTCCGGCGCCGGGAAGTCGACACTGGTCAACGCGCTGTGCGGTCGCGACATCCAGGCGACGGCACCGGTTCGGCAGGCGGACGGCAAGGGCCGGCACACCACGACCGATCGGGAGATGGTCCCTCTGGGTGGGGGCGTGACCCTCATCGACACTCCGGGGTTACGGGGCGTCGGGATGTGGGACGCCGGTGCCGGCATCGCTTCCGCCTTTCCCGAGATCGACGAGCTTGCGCGGTACTGCCGCTTCGCGGACTGTGCGCACGAGACCGAACCGGGATGCGCGGTTCGTGCCGCCGTCGACCGCGGGGACCTCGATGCCCGGCGAGTGGAGAGTCATCGCAAACTGCGGCGTGAGAACGAATGGATCGCGGCGCGGTCCGATGCCCGATTGCGGCACGAGCGGACCCGGGAGATCAAGGTGATGAGCCGCGCGATCCGGGCGTACTACCGCGACCGCTGAGGATTTTCGGCGCGGCATACAGGGCGGTCGGTACTCCTCCGCGTAGTTCGCGCGATGAACCGGGCCTCGCTACTGCAACACGCCGCGTCGACCCCGTTTCGGCGCGCTGATCATAGAAGGCCCCGATCGAATGGTCGGGGCCTTCGACCTGCGCGAACATACCGGTCGGTACTTCCTGCTCGGGTCCGTCGCATTGTGAACGCGGACGGTCTTGGTGGGCGTGCAGCTGCGCGTTATCGAGGTGTGTCGTCGGACACGAAATGATTACGACCCAGCTCGGGGGTGTACTTCTCCTGGGTCGAACCGAACCGGTCTGTTCTCGAGGGGGCGACCCATCGCGGCCTCGATTCGATCATCTGTGGGACAAACCTTCGGCGCGTGCCGTCGTGTCATCGAAGGTGTTGCTGCACAACTAATTCGGTGAGATCGCAGCGATCCTCGGTGGACGAGGGACGGGATCGGCCGGGTGCCGTGGCGGCGGGTTCTCGCTGGGCCGGCCGAATGCGAGCGCCGCAATGATCGACTTTCGGGTATGGCGCGCATCACTTTCTCTGGTTCAGATGGCGTCGGCCACGATCGCTTGAAAACCTCTCGACCTGCGACGTTACCTGGTTGTGACCTGATGGTCGCGTGTTGGCCCTCCGTGCGGTGGTAACGATCCCGCCGGTGATGCCCGCGGCCCCGTTCGAAGGCCGAACCAGCTTCGGCGAATCTTGGAGCACGACCCTTGTCCGTTTCATCATTACGCCGTTTCCGTGCCGCGGTCGCCGCGGCGGCCGTCCTCACCGCCGCGCTCGGCGTCGGTACCTCCGCCGCCCACGCCGACACCGCACCCACCGCCCCCACCCAGACCCGTTTCCAGGAGCCCCGCGACCTGCTCCGGGCGCTCGACTTCGACGCCCTGGCCGCCGACGGCTGGACCGTGACGGACGAGGAGGAGGAGACCGACTCCGCAGAGGCGACCGAGGTGGTCGAACTCGTCGCCGAGACGACTCCCGCGCCGCCCGCCGTCACACCCGAGGAACTGACCCGCATCGTGCCGGGCATCCCGGCGGAGAAGGTCGAACAGTTCATCGCGCCGCTGAACGAGGCGATGGCGCGCAGCGGCATCGACAATCCGGTCCGTCAAGCGGCGTTCATCGCCCAGCTGGCCGTCGAATCGGACTCCTTCCGCACCTTCGAGGAGTACGCGTCCGGTCGCGCCTACGAGGGTCGTGCCGATCTCGGCAACACCCATCCCGGCGACGGTGAGCGCTACAAGGGTCGCGGCGCGATCCAGATCACGGGTCGCCACAACTACGAGAAGGTCAGCGAGCACATCGGCGTCGACTTCGTCGCGCACCCCGAGCTGCTCGCTGCGCCGGAGAATGCCTTCACCACCGCTGCCTGGTACTGGACGTCGCGCAACCTCAACGAGGTCGCGGACACCGCGGGGATCGTCCGGGTGTCCGAGCTCGTCAACGGCGGTCACCACGCTCTCGGTCGCCGCATCGACGACTTCAAGCGTGGCCTGGACGTGCTGCTCCAGCCGTAGGCGCGACACGTTCGCACCGGGCCGATGAGTTCGGGGCCCGCCGACGGTCTATCGGAGCATGAGAAAACTGATCTACGACTTCGGCGTGTCCCTCGACGGTTACATCAACGACCGCGACGGCAACATCGACTGGACCGACCCCGACGACGAACTGCACCAGTTCCACAACGACCGGTTCCGTCAGCTCGAGCTCTCGCTGCACGGCCGGCGGATGTACGAGCTGATGGCCGAGTACTGGCCGCACCTGCCCGAGGACGCCTCGCCCATCGAACGCGACTTCGCCGAGTTGTGGACGACCACGCCCAAGGTCGTCTTCTCCCGCACCCTCACCGAGGTCCACTGGAACAGTCGCCTCGTCAGCGACGACGCGGTGGAGGAGGTGCGCAGGCTCAAGACCGAGGGCGACGGCGTCATGGAGGTCGGTGGGGCAAATCTCGCCGCGTCGCTGATCCCGCACGGTCTCATCGACGAGTACCAGGTGTTCGTCTCACCCGTCCTGCTCGGTGGAGGCACACCGATGTTCCCGCCCCTGGAGAAGCGCGTCGATCTGCGCCTGGTCGAGACACGACAGTTCACGACCGCCGTGATGCTGCGCTACCTCGCCGACTGAGGACCGCCGGCCGGATCAGAAGAGCTCGGGCGTCACCGGCGGGACGTCGTCGAGGAACGCCGTCACCATCGGCGCCAGCACGTTGGCCTCTCCGGAGATGCCGAGGTGTGACATCGCCGGGAGGATCACCAGGCGTGCCCGAGGAACCTTCTGCAGCATCCCCGTCGCCGCTGCTTCCTCGTCGCCGCCACCGAGCAAGCGGAACATCGTCACCGCGTGTTCCGGTTTCACGCCGTCCGCGTCGCCGACGATCACCATCGTGTTCGCAATGATCGACCGCATCTGTTCGTCCGTGATCTGCTGGTCCTCGATGTTGAGGACCTTCATCTTGTCGACGTAGACGGCGAACGCCGCGGGATCGGGCGTGTGCTCCATGAACGACTTCTCGACGGAGGAACCGGCGAACACCTCGGCATCGAGATGTCCGACGCCCTCGAGCACCGACGCGTACCAACCGTCCTGTCGGTAGGTGGCCGACAACGTGACGAGCTTTCCGACGAGGTCCGGATGCCGGAGCGCCACCTGCAACGCCACCCCGCCGCCCTGCGAATAACCCATCACGTCCGCACGCTCGACGTTCAGAGCCCGCAGCAACTCCGCCGCATCGTCGCCGAACTGCTCGTACGACATCGGACGATCGGTGTCCGGGGTGCGACCGTGCCCCTGCTGATCGAAGAGGATCACCGGGCGCCGTTCGGCGAAGGCGGTCACCCAGGACGGCATCGACTCGGTGCTCATGAACGCGCCGGGAATCAGCAGCAAGGGCAGCGGAGCGGACCCGCCGAGTTCGCCGTGCACCTCGAAGTACAGACTCAGGCCGTTGATGGGCAGATGTCCGCTGCGCGAGGGTGTCGAGTCCGCCATGTCACCCGGCCCTCACTGCGCGCCGGTGCCGGGACCGTAGAGCCGCGCCACGTCGGGGGAGTCGAGCCACCCCGAATAGGTCGGCGACTGCGGCCAGCCCTCGGGCGAGTCCTGCCATTCCTCCTGACGGCCCCACGGAAGAAGGTCGATCAGCGCGAAGGTGTAGCTGAGCTGTTCGGTGCCCCGGCCCGTGGTGTGCCAGGTGCGGTAGACCTTGTCGCCGTCGCGCAGGAACACGTTGACCGCGAACCCTCCACCGGGAGGTGCGTCGACGTCGGCGCCGAACGAACTCTCCGACGACGAGTACCACTCCATCGTGTTGCCCACCTTCGCCTTGTAGGCGAGGGCTTCGTCGATCGGCCCGTTGGTGACGATGACCATGCGGGCGTCGTAGTTGTCGAGGATGCCGAGCCGGGTCCACTGCGTCGTGAGACTCGTGCATCCGCCGCACTGCCATTCGGCACCGTCGGACCACATGTGGTGATAGGTGATGAGCTGCGAGCGGCCCTGGAACACATCGACGAGCCGGATCGGGCCGTCGGCGCCGATCAGCGTGTAGTCGGGCAGTTCGATCATCGGCAGCCGGCGGCGCTGCGCTGCGATGGCGTCGAGTTCGCGAGTGGCGGCCTTCTCCCGTCGCCGTAGGTCGTCGAGCGCCGACCGCCATGTCTGCTCGTCGACGATCGGAGGAAGGGCGCGGGTGGTCTGCTGGGTCATGACGTCTCCCGGAGTCGGACGGATCCGTTCACGAATGTTGACCGGGGCAGGAGCCGGAAATCATCGTGGACGCGGCCACGAGTCCGAACGCCGGAGTGGAGCACGGCCCCGTACCGACCGGTATGTAGTGTCGTCGCGTGTCTCCTGATCCGTCTGTGGCCGACCTGATCGACGGCGCGTGCAAGGTGCTGCGCGCCTACAAGCACGACGAGGTCGCCGACCGCGCCGAACGCAAACTCGCCGACACCGGCCGGCCGACGTCGATCGTGGTGGTGGGGGAGATCAAGCGCGGCAAGAGTCTGCTGGTCAGCGCTCTCATCGGCCGCGACGGCGCCGCTCTCGACGACGTCGAGCACTCGACCGCCGTCGCAACCCGTTTCGTCACCGCCACCGACGATTTCCCGGAGGGCACCGCCGAATTGGTGTTCCCCGACGGGCGCCGGCGCATCGACCGCGCCGAGCTGGGGGAGTGGATCACCACCGGCGGCCGCTACGTCCAGGACCCGACCGTCGAGGCGCTGCCGGTCGCGGCGGTCGTGCCGATCGCGTCCGAGAAGCTCACGAACGCGTCGGTCGTCGACACTCCCGGCATCGGCGGCCTCGACCCCCGGCACGCGGCGATGGCCGCTCACTCCGCCGATCGGGCCGCCGTGCTCGTGCTGGTATGCGATGCGTCGACCCCGCTGACCGAACCGGAGATGCGGTTCCTGCGCGAGAGCGCTGCCGGAGTGGAGAACGTGCTGGTCGTGGTCACCAAGACCGACAAGAACCTCACCCGCTGGGAACAGATCGTCGCGGAGAACCGCCGCGCCGTCGCGGAACACGTCGGCCGCGACATCCCCGTCGTCGCCGTCTCGAGCGTGCGAGCCCTGGCCGCGACTGCGCTACCGCCCTCCCCGGTGCGCGAGCGCAGCCTCGCCTGCTCCGGTCTCCCCGGACTGTGGGGGATGCTCGACGAGCGGGTCGCCGCCGCACGGCACCGCCCCGAAGCCGATGCGCTGCGCGTCGCCCTCGACGGGTTGCGCCGCATCGAAACCGGAATCAGCGACGAACTCTCCGTGGTGCGCGACGGCGAATCCGCGATCCCGGACCTGACCGCCGAGATGGAACGGCTGAAGGGGCTCAAGGACGAGGCGCAGCAGTGGGAACAGCACCTGCAGCGCGACCTCACCCTCGCGCGGCAACGGGCGATCACCCGCCTCGACGAGGAGTTCGCCCGCGTGCGCGAGGACTGGACGACACGCATCAACAAGTCGTCGATGCAGGTGCTGCGGCGCTCCCCGCAGGTGTTCACCGCCCAGATCCAGGCCGACCTGCTCGACGCGATGGCCACCACCGCGCAGGTCTTCCTCGACGACCTCGAGAAGATCGTCACCGACCTCTTCGACGACCCGCAGCAGTGGGAGCACATCCGCGAGATCACCCTCGAGGCGCTGCAGACCGATCCATTGGTGACCGGGGAGGTGGGCTCGAAACGCCAAGGGCTGCTGGATCCGAGCGTGCTGACGATGGGCATGATCGGCACCACCATGCTCGGCGCGGTGATCGGGGCCGGTGCCATCGCCGGCGTCGCCTGGGTGGCGATCAATCTCGGGTTCAAGGCGATGCGCACCGGCAAGACGAACCTGCTGACCTGGCTGCGCGAGACCCTCGCGACCGTGCGGACCGTCACGACCCGCATGCTCGAGGCCGCGATGGCCACCACCCGCCCGGAGATCGTGCTGCGTCGCCGCAAACACCTGCAGGACCGGATCACCGAGTTGCAGAAGCGTATCGACGAGGCCAAGCGCGCCGCGCAGGCGGACGCCGCGACCCGCACCGCGAACATCGAACGACTGGAGAAGAACCTGCGCATCACTCGCGCCCGCATCACCCCGATCGATACGGCTCTGAGGGGAGGTGCCGCATGAGCGCCCCGCACATCCCACCGCAGACCGGGGCACCCGATCCGGTGCACCAGCGCATCGACGCCGCCCTGCACCAACTCGCCGCGCTCGGCGGTGATCTCGTCGCCCACGCCAACCGTATCGGCGCGATCCTGTGGTCACCGCCGCGCATCGTCGTCGTCGGGCGGCTCAAGGCCGGCAAATCCACCCTGGTGAACGCGTTGATCGGGGCGCCGGTCGCCGAGACCGCGGCGCTCGAGGCCACCAATGTCGTCACCGTCTACGAGAACGGTGCGCCCTCCCGCGCCGACGTGGTGTCCACCGATGGCACCCGTCGACCCGTGCCGCTGGCACTCGGCACCACCGTCGACCTCGGCGTCCCGCCGGAGCAGGTCGCGTACGTGCACCGCTACCTGCCCTCCCATGCGCTGAGCACCATCACCCTCGTCGACACCCCCGGTCTGGCGACACTGACCGTCACCAACGCCGCCGCCACCGAGCGCGCCCTGATCGACGGATTCGAGCAGACCCGCTCGGCGTCCGTCGACGCCGACGCGGCGGTGTTCCTGTTCGACTCGATGCCGCGCACCGACGAGGTCGAATTCCTGCAGCGCCTCGGCTTCACTCCGCTGAACACACTCGGAGTGCTTTCGCGCGCAGACGGTTTCGGCCGCGGGGTGCTCGGCAACCGCGATCCGCTCGGACACGCCGCCGAACACGCGAACGTGCTCGCGCGGCGGTTGGCGGGACAGGTCGGCACGGTGGTGCCGGTCGCCGGGTTGCTGGCGCAGACCTCCCACACCGGTGCGTTCACCGACGCCGACGCCCACGCGCTCGTGGCGCTCGCCCCACTGGCCCCGCTGGAGTTGTTCGATCTGCTCGACGCGGATCCCGCCGCGCTGCCGGTGCCGCGCGATCAGGTGTGGCGACTGCTGGAGCTGATCGGGGAGTACGGGCTCGTGCACGCCCGCGCGCAGGCAACGGGTGGGGCGCACCAGGTCAACCTGTGGTTGTCCGGGGTGTCCGGCGTCCATCCGCTGCGAGCGGTGCTCGAACAGTCGTTGCGTCGCTTCGCGGTGCTGCACCGCGCCGGCCGGATCCTCGCCGAACTCGACGCCCTCGTCTATTCGCATCCGGCGCGCGACGCCATCCGGCAGATCGTCTCGGCGCTGCGCACGGACCCGGCGCTGGTGCCGGTGGAGTTGTTGCGGGCGTTGCGATCTCTGCTGCAGGCCGACCCGAGCGCGCCGGCGGTCGACGAACTGGTCCAGGTGCTGCGCGGCGGCACGATCGCCGAGGCGTTGGGGCTGGAGCCGACGGCGTCACCCGAGCAGATCCGAGCGATGGCGCAACAGAAGCTTGTCGCGGTGCAGGCCCAGAGCGTGTCGACGCGGTCTGCGGCGGAGGACACGGCGCTGACAGCGCTGACGCACGCCTATACGGTGATCGTCCGCGGACACTGACCCGGTCGGCGGGTTACGCGCCGAGATCGGGTTCGTCGACGTTGTCGGTGAAGCCGAACGAGGCTGCCTCGTCGTCGGATGAAGCCTCGTCGTTGTCGTCGTCGACAAGGCCGGGGTCGATTCCACCTGCGCTGTCGAGGTCGGCATCGGGGTCGAGGGCAGGATCGAGGTCGACAGAGTCGACGGTGACCGTCTCCGGAACGATCTCGTCGTCGTCCGGGACCAACGAGGTATCGACCGCGGCAGTGCCGGGGTCGGTGGCGATGTCGAGCGCGCGCTCCCAGACCTGATCGGGCAGTTCCGGTAGGTCGGCGAGCACATCGATACCGAGCAGCTCCCCCAGTGAGGGCAGCGGATCGGTCTCATCGCTTGTCATGGGCTCTTCCTTCTTCCCCCGTTGTCCGTCGTCGTCAGGTTGGAGTCGTGTGGGCCCCGGAATGTTCCTGCCACGTCCCAATCTACCGGTCAGGGATCGAGACCGGCGGGATCGAGGCGGGCGGGATCGAGCAGTTCGACGAGTTGTGCTCGTCCCCGGTTGATGCGGGTCTTGACCGTCGCGACCGGCACGTTCTGATGCTCGGCGATCTCGGCGTAACTCATCTGGGCGTATTCGCGGAGCACGACCGCGACGCGGAACTGTTCCGGGAGTCGAGCGAGGGCGTGACGCACCGCGTCGGTGTCGACGACGCGATCGGCCGGTCCCGGCACCGTGGAGGCCCGACCGAGGTCGATCTCGTCGTCGGGGATCTCGCGGCGCTTGCGCACGATCGCCAGCGCGGCGTTGCTCGCGATGCGGTAGAGCCAGGAACCGAAGCGGGAGGTGCCCCGGAACTTGTCGAGGTTCTGCCAGGCGGCGATCAGGGCGTCCTGCAGGGCGTCCTCGGCGTCGTGGCGGTTGCCGGTGATCTGCACACATACCGCCCACACCTGGGTGCGCGACGGTTCCACCAGTGCGGCGAACGCGGCCCGGTCGCCGGACCGGCACCGTTCGATCAACTCCGTCTCGTGCATGGCACCCCCATCTGTACGCGGAGTAACCTACCCGGCCGCGTCGCGCAGCGGTCCGGTGACCGCCATCGGTGTCGTGCACCGACGGTCACCGGACCGCGAGGAGGTCAGTTCTCGCCGAGGCCCATCTCCTCGGCGCGGACGAACTTGACGTACTGAGTGGCCACGCGCTGCGGCACGGTGCGCAGCGTGTCGGAGTCGGGATTCTCGTTGCCGATCG
Organism: Rhodococcus sp. BUPNP1; assembly: GCF_002215235.1. NCBI lineage: Bacteria > Bacillati > Actinomycetota > Actinomycetes > Mycobacteriales > Nocardiaceae > Rhodococcus > Rhodococcus sp. BUPNP1. Next base: position 33,915 of record NZ_NERM01000015.1, on the reverse strand, counting down.
AGCGGAAGCCGGACAGTTCGGCCACGTAGCGGCCGTAGGTCATCAGGCACGCGGCGGCTCGGCCGTCGGCGACGTCGCCCGACCAGCAGGTGGTGTTCGGAAGACCTTGCGTCAGCGAGGGGTCCTCGACCAGGTCCGGATACGTCTCGGCCGTGTGTGCAGCGAACGCGTCCTTCAGGACCTCGGCCTCGTCCGGGCCCGCGGTGCGATAGACGACGCTGTTGACCTTCGCGACACGATCGGTGCCGGTCTGCTCGAACACCACCTCGGTGTCGGCCGGAGCGGAGTCGTAGTGCAACCAGCCGTCCGGTCCGTAGACCGCCATGTCGGAGTTACGTGAGTACTCGCTGTCGACGAATCCCACGGCCCGGGCCATCACCTTGTCCAGATCGATGGGCAGCGAGGCGATCTCGTCGGTGGGGGTGGCCGGGAACCGGTCGAGCAGCTCGATCTGCTGTTGCACACCGCGCGTCGCGGTATCGGTGATCCACTCGGTCCCACCGCTGTCGTCGCCGCTGTAGGTGTAGACGACGAACATGCCGCGTGTGGTGAGCGTGCTCAGGGAAGTGGTGGCCAGTTCCGGCCAGGAGTAGGTGGTGGCCAGTGTCTCGGGCAGTTCCGGGAGCGTCGTCGGGGTCTCCGGACCGGTGGCGAACGGACCGTCCGCGGGCCCGAGCTTGTACTCGTACAGGGCCTGCGCGGCGCCGGCGGCGTCCTCGGGGGTGGGGAATCGCCAGACGCTGACACCGAACTCGCGGCTGTCGTCGTCGGTGCTCCGGAAGCTGGTGAAGGCGTTGATGATCGAGAATTCCTTCAGGATCTCGTTCTCGCTGCCGGAGAAGATGTTGCCCGTGCCGCCGAGGAACACGCCGTTGGTCGATCCGCCGACGGAGAGAGCCGGGTCGACGGTGTGCGGGTGGACGACGAACTCGGCGAGTCGCTGGCCTTCCACCGCCGGACCGAAATCCTCGGCCGCCATGCCCAGCGCAACGAAATCGCGCGGCTGGGTGTTGTAGTCACCGGTATCGAGCGAATCGAGATCCACACCGGCAGAGGTCTGTTCGGCCGTGGTGGTCTCGTCGACGACGGTGGCGTCGCTGTCGGAGGAGCAGCCGGCCACGGTGACGACGGTGACGGCCGCCAGGGCTAGGGCGAGCCGGCCGGTTCGAGGGATGTGCATGAGAAGAGGACTCCTGAAGAGGAAGGTATGGGAGGTAAGGCAGGTCAGGCGTTCCAACCGAGTTCGGCGAGCAGTGCTTCGCCGCGCTCCGTCGTCGTCGAGAACTGCGCGACGAGTCCGGTGGACTTGTCGATGACGGTGAAGTACGAGTTGCCGCCCGGTGGGTGGTCGTAGTCGGCGATACGCGTGCCGTCCGCCGAGACGATCCTGGTGTTGTCGTTCTTGGCGTCACGGAGCCGGATGAAGTTCGAGCGTGCGTACTGATCGTCCCGGTACGCCGACACGGATTCGTAGTCGGTGGGTTCCATGCCCAGCGCCTTCCCGAGGTTGGAGTTGGGGCTGATCTGGCACCGCACCTGCATGGCACCTTCCGAGGAGAAGCCGGACTTCTCGCACGAACTCGACCCGGTGAGCAACTTGGTCGGCAGCAGTTCGACCACCTCGTCGGTGCTCTCACTGCGATAGACCGAATCCGACGTCGCCGGAGGCGGTGCGCCGGTGTCCGACCTGTCCTCGGCCACAGCGGGGGCGGCAGCGTCGCCGGCCGACGCTCCGTCGTCCGCGTCCCCACGGGTCAGGCCGAAGACCACCCCGGCGGCGACGAGCACCGCCAGCGCGGCGCCCCCGGCGATGAGCAGGGGCCGAGACGGCCGTGACCGCTCCACGTCGCGCGTCGGTGCCGGGTTCGGTTGCACCGCAGGGGTACCCGGACGGGGAACGCCGGGTCGGGGTGCTGCGGGGCGGGGAGTGTCCGGTCGCAGCACCTCGGTGTCGAGGTCCGCGGCGGGTTCGGTGGTGCGCCCGCCGGCGACGAACCCGGCCGCGCCCTTGGCCACGACGGTCTTCGGGTCGTCGAGCGTGGCGATGGAACCGAGTTCGGACAGGCGCCGATGCACGTACGGAATCCGGGAGGAGCCGCCGGTCAGATACAGCGCCTGCAGACCCGACCGGTCCACCCCGGCATCGCGCAGCACCTGGGCGGCGAGCTGCACGCCACGGGTGATCTGCGGTTCGATGAGCTGCTCGAACTCGTCGCGGGTGATGGTGAAGGTCAGATCCGCGCCGTTGCCGGTGACCCGGATCGTTGCGGAGGGATGTTCGGAGAGCAGTTCCTTGGCGCGGCGGATCTGATCGTCGAGGGTGCGGCGGGCATCGAGGCCGTCCGGGGTGCGCAACCACGCCGCCAGATCCGGATCGTCGTCACGCAGGCGGTCGTCGACCCACCGGGCGACGGTGGCATCGAGGTTCTTGCCGCCGAGGGTGTTGTCGCCGCCGGCTCGGATGACCTCGAAGGTCCACTCGCTCGTCGCGGTGAGCACGGCGATGTCGAGGGTGCCGCCGCCGAAGTCGAACACCGCGATCGTCGAGCCCTTGACGATCTTCGCGTCGTGCTGGCGCGAGTAGTAGAACGCCGCGGCGCGGGGTTCGGAGATCAGCGAGACGCTGCCGCCGAGTCCGGCCAGGGATGCGGCGTGGCGCAGCACGTCGAGTTCGCGCTGGGACCAGGCCTCGGGGTGGGTGAGCACGACCTCCGCCGGCGGATGGTTGTTGTGCCGGGGTAGCGCCTGGTTGTAGACGGTGCGCAGGACCGAGGCGATGGTGTGGGCGACGGGAACGTCCTGGCCGCGGACCATCACCGACCCGACGGCCACGTGGGTCTTGGGGTAGGCGACGAAGCCGGCCGGATCCACGCCGGCCTGGTTGATGGCGACGTCGCCGGTGGTGATCGCCCCGGTGTGGTCGACGTACACCGAGGACGGCATGAGGTTGGAGGTGTGGGTCAGCGGCAGTGATTCGACCCGGTCCGGGCCGATCCGGTGTGCCGCCGACGTGTTGGACGTGCCGAAATCGACCGCCAGAACCCAGCTCATCTCGATCGTGCCTCTCGAATGCGAACCCACAAAACCTGCATGGACGGTGCGATGACCGCCGCGGACTCTATAGCGGCGAACGGTCGTCGCCCGGTGGCGGGTGTCACGACGCCCCCGGAGCCGGGCACTGCGCCGGCGGAACCTGCACCCGCACCTCGACATAGCGCAGGATCTGCCCCTCGTGACACCAGCCGGGCCGGATCATCGCGGCGACCAGGTTCTCCTCCGCCGGTGCCGCTGCCGGCGTCACCGCCACTGCACGGTGACGGCTCGGATCGAACCGTGTCCCGGGCTCGACGGCCAGACGTTCGACTCCCAGATCGGCGAGTCGTGCGGTCGCGGCGGCGCGCTCGGGCCCGTCCGCCGCGACATCCGCCGCCGCGATCAGTTCGTCGATCCGCTCACGGATCTGCGGTGACATCACCTGCTTGCCCTTCGTCTCGGATCGGTCGGAGTGGGTCTCAGACCAGATCGGAACCGGCGTCGGTCGACTCCGAACCGTTGTCGAAGGCCGAGACGTCGACGTAGTCGTCGGCGATGCCGTCGCCGTCGTAGTCCACCGCACCGGAGTGCAGGTCCACCACCACATCGACCTCGCCGTCGCCGTCCTCGTCGAAGACGGCCAGATCGAGGCGGCCGTCACCGTCGAGGTCACCGGCGACGGCGTCGATGTAACCGTCACCGTCGCGGTCGAACTCGATCAGGTCGGCGTTGCCGTCGCCGTCGGAGTCGCTGATCTGCGCGTCGGTCCTGCCGTCGCCGTCGTAGTCCACCAGCGACAGGTCGACTTGTCCGTCGCCGTCCACGTCGACGTCGGCGACGCGGGTGCCGTCACCGAGGGTGTACTCGTCGAGCACGACCGGCTCGGTGGAGGCGGAACCGGAGGTCACGCTCGAGGTGGACTCGGCGTTCTCCGCGGCGGCGCGATCGGAAGCCGAGGAGGCCGATCCGGCGGAGCTCGACGCACCCGAATTGCTCGCCGAGCCGTAGGACGAGTCCGAGCTCGAGGAGCCGGAGCTGTCGTACCGCTCGTAACGCTCGTAGGACTCGTAGCTCGTCGATCCCGACTGGTCGGACGACGAGGAGCCGTAGGACGAGTTGCCGTCGTAGGAGGACTGCGAGCCGTACGACGAGTCCGCACGGTCGCTGGCGGTGGACTGCGATGCGGCGCGGTCGGCGTTCGAGGAGCTGCTGCCGGGGAAGGAGTTGGTAGCCATGGTCGGTGCCTCTTTCGGTGTCTCGGTGACTGACACAGGTAAGAGAGACCGGGAGGCGGAAAGGTTCCCGCCGAATCGAAAAAATTTCCGAGATTCCTGATCGGCGGTGAAAACGCCAGGTCACGGAGCTGCAACGGTCGGTGATCGTATCGGTCGCGAAACGCCGAACGGTGCGGCCGCATCAGCGACCGCACCGCTCGAAGGGGCTTCGAGAGGACCGTTACGCGCTCTGACGGACCGGCGTGTGACGACCCATCGCGGCGAGGGCGGCGCCGATCACCGCGGTGGCGGCGAGCCCGGCCAGTGCCGCGAGGAATTCGGTGCCACTGAGCGTGCCGTAGTCGGCGAGGCCGGGAAGACCGGCGAAGGCGGCGTCACCGACCGGCAGCGAATAGGCACCGACGATGTGCTCGAGACCGTCCGGACTACCGGACGCGCCGAGAGCCAGCGCACAGGCGCTGACCACGCCCAGACCGCCGATCGCGGCGAGACCACGTCGGACGGCAACAGGAGTGACGGAAGGCCGTGCGTCCCACGCGGCGACGCCGGGCGCGAACGCCATCACGGCGCTCAGCACGGCAGCGGTGATGAGGGCTTCACCGAGACCGATGGCCAGGTGGACCGCGGTCAGGTCGCCGATGAACGCTGCTGCGGCGCCGGTTCCGGCGGTCGCCGAGTACGCGACGCCGAGAACTGCGGCACTCACCGGCACGGACAGACCGGCGCCGACGGCGGCGGTGGTCCGCGTCAGCTTCCCGAGGCCGAGTCGCTCGGCGCCGGTACGGACACCGGCGGCGACGAGGACGGGCAGCACCGCCATCAGCAGCACGTTCACCCCGAGGGCGTTGATCCCGCCGTCCCCGAACAGCAATGCCTGCACACCGACGACGGCGGTCATCGCGAGAAGCGCAAGCCGGGGCCCGAGAAGCGCGGTCGCGAGAGCGCCGCCGATGAGATGACCGCTGATGCCGCCGGCAATGGGGTAGTTGACCATCTGAGCGCCGAAGATCATCGCTGCGGTCGTTCCGGCGAGAAGGGTGTCCCGGCTCGTGATGCGCGGCCGCCCGGCGGTGGCGGCGAGGACGACCGCACCGGTGGCGATCGCCGCGGCGGGCGCGGTGGCGCTCATGGGGAGGAAATGGTCAGGGACGTGCATGGGTGAGACTCCCTTCGAGGGTGGACGGGTGAACGTGTGCGGAGCGCCAGGAGCGCCAGGAGCGCCAGGTCGACTCGAGCGGCGAGGAGTGGGTATCGGCACCGAGGAACCGCAGCAGGCTCCCGGGCCCTTCGAGTTGGACGACGCCGTCGCCCTCGGTACGTCGCCCGTAGGTCGCGATGACGTCGTGCACCCGGGCGGAACCGAGGATCCCGGGCTCGGGGAACGCGCCGTGCGCGTACAACTCCTCGACGAAGAGGGGACGACGATCGAGAGTGACCGAGGTACGGCTGCGGATCGCGCCCCCGGTTTCTCCGTGGCGTCCGAGGACGAGGGTCTCCCGCATGCTCGCGGCGGCGTCGGAGGCGAGTTCGATCCGGGTGTCGCGGTGCACGCGGGCGCCGGTGGCGATCACGAACGGGTAGGTGTCCCAGACGAGAGTGCCGCCCTCGGCGACGGTGATCCGCACGTCCCACCGGGACAGCCGGTTGTCGGCGTCGTAGGCGACGGTGCCACCGATGTCCTGCAGTTCGAGCGTGCACCCGGCGTCGACGTGGACGTCGACGGTCACCGAGTCACCACCGAGCAACAGCGCGCCGGCGGCGACGAGGGCGACACGCGCGTGGTCCGGACCGACCTCGACCGTGCGGGGGACGAGCATGCCCGCCCGCAGGGCCAGGCGTGCCCGGCCCGGTGCGCGGTCGATACGGATCGTGGTGCGGGACATGATCAGTCGTGCGTGTGTGCGACGGCGTGATCGTGACCGTGACCGTGCCCATGGCCGTGATCGTGCTCGTCGTCCTCGTCGGCGTGGAAGTGCGGAGCCATCGGACCGGGATCGACAGGGGTGTGCGACCCGGCGCGGTGGGCCGCCAGCATCTCGCGCACCCAGTCACCGAGCGCCTGCACGGATGCGGCGTCGGTCCGGGACAGCGCCAGCACCGGTCCGCCCTCGCGGGCCTTCTCGGCGTCGGCGACCATCTGCGGCACGTCGACACCCACATAGGGGGACAGATCGGTCTTGTTCACCACGAGCAGGTCGGCGCGGCTGATGCCCGGACCGCCCTTGCGGGCGACGTCGCCACCACCGGCGACATCGAGCACGAAGATCTGCGCGTCGACGAGCGCGGGGGAGAAGGTCGCGGTGAGGTTGTCGCCGCCGCTCTCCACCAGGACGACGTCGAGCGGCGCGAAGTCCCGTTCGAGATCCTCGACGGCCAGCAGGTTCATGGTCACGTCGTCACGGATCGCGGTGTGCGGGCACGCACCGGTCTCCACCGCGCGGATGCGCTCGGGGTCGAGCACGCCCGCCGAGCGGAGGAAACGGGCGTCCTCGTCGGTGTAGATGTCGTTGGTGATCACGCCGAGCTGCAGCTCGGACGCGAGGGTGCGGCAGATGGTCGCGATCAGCGAGCTCTTGCCCGTGCCGACGGGACCGGCGACGCCGAGACGGAGCGAACGGGTGGTGGTGTGTTCAGGCACGGAACAGCCTTTCTGGAGCGGATGCGTGGGCTTCGGCCCACAATTCGGTCTGGGGACCACCGGTGGCCGGGATGTCCGCCGGATCGGTGAGAGCGGACAGCTCGGCGATGAGCGGTTCGAGATGAGCGCAGGCCTCGAGCGCCCATCGCGAACCGGTGGCCGGGTCGGTGGGGTGCAGTTTGAGGAAGGCCGCGACGATCGCCTGCGCCTCCTCGTACAGCACCAGTCGTGCGGTGTCGATCGCCGGGATGCGCGCGAGCGCCGCGATGGCCCCGACGACCAGTCCCCGCGAGGGCCGCGGGGTCCGGGTGTCGAGATCGTCGAGAACGGTGGAGGGCCACAGGTTCCGGGCCAGTCGCAGATAGCCGCGGGCCAGCAACCGGGACGCGTCGCGCTGGGCCGGGCCCGGAGTGCGCGCCGCCCAGTGGTCCTCGATCTCGTCGATCCGGAGCGTCAGGGCGGCTCCGGCAGCGGCGTCCACCGCGTGCCGGGTCACCACGGCGACGCCGGCCTCGACCGCCGCCGAGGTGCGCAACCGCGCGACGAGGAAGCGGCGCACCTCGGTCGGCGACATCCCACCCTGGAGCGCGGGTTCGAGCCCACCCGAGTTGACGTTCCCGCCGACCGGCGCGCGCCCGTCCGCGAGAAGGAGCAGCACCGTGGTGGGGGATAGAGTGTCGGGCAACATCAGAACATCGAATACAGCTGCGCGAGCGGCAGTTCGGTGGCCGGCGCCGGAACGACCCGCTCGCCGTCGATGTCGATGTCGAAGGTGTCGGGGCGGATCTCGATGCGCGGCAACACGTCGTTCTGCTTCATGTCGGCCTTGCCGATGTGCCGGGTCGGCCGCAGCGGCAACAGTCTGCGGCGTAACCCGAGTCGTTCTACCAGGCCGTCGTCGAGGGCGGCGGGGGAGACGAACGACACCGACGTGTGCGGAGCGAGCGCATCGCCGAACGCCGGTCGCTGCAGCACCGGTTGCGGCGTCGGGATCGAGGCGTTGGGGTCGCCGAGCGCGGCCCAGGCGATCGATCCGCCCTTGATGACCAGCGACGGCCGGATGCCGAAGAACTTCGGATCCCACAGGACCAGATCGGCCATCTTGTCGACCTCGATCGAACCGAGTTCGTGGTCGACACCGTGCGCGATCGCAGGGTTGATCGTGTACTTCGCGACGTAGCGGCGGGCCCGTTCGTTGTCGGCGGGCATGCCGCCGTCGAGCTCCCCGCGCCGGTTCTTCATCACGTGCGCGACCTGCCACGTGCGGGTGATGACCTCACCGATGCGGCCCATCGCCTGGGCGTCGGACGAGGTGATCGACAGGGCACCCATGTCGTGCAGGATGTCCTCGGCCGCGATGGTGGTGGCCCGGATCCGGGACTCGGCGAACGCGAGGTCCTCCGGGACGGCGGGGTTGAGGTGATGGCAGACCATCAGCATGTCGAGGTGCTCGTCGACGGTGTTGATCGTGTGCGGCAACGTCGGGTTGGTCGAGCCCGGGATGATGTGCGGCAATCCGGCGATGCTCAGGATGTCCGGGGCGTGCCCACCACCGGCGCCTTCGACGTGGAAGGCGTGGATCGAGCGACCACCGATCGCGGCGAGCGTGCTCTCCACGAAGCCTGCCTCGTTGAGCGAGTCCGAGTGCAGCGCGACCTGCAGTCCGTGCTCGTCGGCCGCGCGCAACGCCGCATCGATCGCGGCGGGAGTGGAGCCCCAGTCCTCGTGCACCTTGTACCCGGCGGCGCCGGCGAGGGCCTGTTCGCGCAGCCCCTCGGCGGAGACGGTGTTGCCCTTGCCGAGCAACAGCACGTTCACCGGCAGCGCGTCGAGCGCGCGGTGCATCTGCATCAGATGCCACGGGCCCGGCGTGACGGTGGTGGCCTTCGATCCCTCGGACGGACCGGTTCCGCCGCCGGCGATCGTGGTGATGCCGGTGGCGAGTGCTTCGACGATCTGCGACGGCGACAGCAGGTGCACGTGCGAGTCGAAGGCGCCCGCGGTGAGGATGCGACCTTCACCGGAGATGATGTCGGTGGACGGGCCGATCTGCAGCTTCGGGTGCACGCCGTCCGCGATGTCCGGGTTGCCGGCGCGGCCGAGGGCGACGATGCGGCCGTCGCGGATGCCGACGTCGGCGCGCACGATGCCCCACCAGTCCAGCACGATCACGTTCGTGATCACGGTGTCGGGAGCGCCCTCGGCTCGGGTCGTCACACCTTGGGCCATCGATTCGCGGATGGACTTGCCGCCCCCGAAGACGGCTTCCTCGCCGCCGAAGGTGCGGTCCTCCTCGATCTGGATCCACAGGTCGGTGTCGCCCAGGCGCACCTGGTCGCCGACCGTCGGTCCGTACAGTGCCGCGTACTCGGCGCGTGTGATCTCCACGTTCTCAGTCCTCCTGCTTCCGCACCTGGATGCCGGGTACGACGCGTCGCCCGCGCAGGGCGACGGCGCCCAGTTCGCGGCTGCTGCCGGGTTCGAAGCGCTGCGAGGTCCCCGACGGGATGTCCAAGCGGTAGCCCTGCGCGCGTTCGCGGTCGAATTCGAGGGCCGCGTTCGCGTCCGGCAGGTGGATGTGCGATCCGATCTGGATGGGACGGTCGCCGGTGTTGAGGAAGACGAGGGTGATGCGCTCGTCGTCGGAGCGGTCCGCGTTGAGGGTGAGGGAGCCCTCGGCGACGCGAATCGCTCCGGGTCCCGAAGTCGGTCCGGATGCCATGTCGGAGCTCCTTTCAGGAAATCGGGTGGTGGATCGTGACGAGCTTGCGTCCGTCCGGGAAAGTGGCCTCGACCTGCACGTCGGTCAACATCTCGGCGACACCGTCCATGACCTCGTCGCGGGCGAGGACCTCGCGGCCCTTCACCATGAGGTCGGCGACGTCGGCGCCTTCGCGTGCCCGTTCGATCACCCAGGTGGACAACAGGGCAACGGCTTCGGGATAGTTCAGTCGGACGCCGCGGTCCCGCCGGTCGCGCGCCACCATGCCGGCGACGGCCAGAAGGAGTTTCTCGGTGTCGGCGGGAGTCAGCTGCATATGTCGTTCTTTCGTGCGAGTCGGCGGTCGTGCAATCGATGCCGATCATGCGCGGCTGTTGTTTCGCGGACGTTACCCCCGCGTATCGCGGAGAAATCCGGACACGCCGACCTCAGAAGTGCTGCCGCACTGCGTGACCGCGACGACACCCGGAGCGGGATGTCTCTACCGTCGTTCTGGTCGAACAGTCCTACGGCCGCTCCCGATCGATCGGAAACGGCCGTAGGTCAGCGATATTCGAGACGTTCGTCGCTAGGACGGAACGGAGACCTCCTGATATCCCGCGAGGATTTCGTCGGTGTGTTCCCCGTGCAGCGGCGGCGCCGACCGCAGCGGTGGTCGCTGCCCACCGAAATTGACCGGGAACGCGATCTGTTCGAGCGGACCCGACGCATGGTCGACGGTGCCGACCATGCCGATCGCGGCGGTGTGCGGATCGTTGTAGATCTCGTCGAGATGCCGGATGGGGGAGACCGGCACGCCGTGCTCTTCCAGGACGCGGCACCAGTGCTGCACCGTCCCGGTGGCGAACGCCGCGGTGAGGACCTCGTCGAGTTCGCTGCGATGCTCGATGCGATCACGGTTGCGGAGGAACCGCGGATCGGTCGCAAGTTCCGACCTTCCCAGTGCCGTGCACAGCTTCTCCCACAATCCGTCGTTCCCGACCGCGACGACGAAGTAGCCATCGCTCGCCGGATATGCTTGGTAGGGCGCGAGATTCGGGTGCGCCGAGCCCAAGGCGTGCGGTCGCTCCCGGGTGGCGAAGTAGTTCGTGGCCCAGTTGACGTGCATCGCCAGCTGGCATTCGAACAACGACGTGGTGACGTACTGGCCGCGACCGGTGCGAGCGCGTTCGACCAACGCGGCGAGCACCCCGATCACCCCGAACAGTGCCGCACCGAGATCACCCATCGCGTACCCGGCCTTCATCGGCGCTCCGTTCGGTTCTCCGGTCAGCGACATCAGACCACCGGCGGCCTGGGCGACCATGTCGTAACCGGGCTGGTCGGCCAGCGGACCCTCGTCACCGAAGGCCGAGATGTGCAGCACGATCAGGTGCGGGTGCTGTTCGGACAGGGCACGGTAGTCGAAGATCTTCTGCAGACCGCTGCCGGGCTTGAAGTTCTCGACCACGACGTCGGCGTCGGCGAGCATCCGGTGCACGATCCGCTGTCCTTCCTCCGACTTGAGGTCGATCGTCACCGACTTCTTGCCACGATTGACCGCGAGGTAGTAGGTGGCGTCGTCGCCGACGAAGGGTGGCCCCCACACCCGGGTGGGGTCGCCACCGTCGGGGTGCTCGACCTTGGTGACATCGGCGCCGAGGTCGGCGAACGACATGGTCGCGTACGGTCCGGCAAGGATCTTCGACAGGTCGACGACCTTGATTCCGGCGAGCGGGGCGGGACCGGTGGGATGCGTGCTCATGAGCGGACTCCTGTCAGTGCAGTCGGTGCCGCAGCGGCCGCGGCGGACGGATCGACGTCGGTGCCGTCGGCGATCGCGGCGAGGTGGTCGAGCGCGACGGCATTCGGCTCACCGGCCAGACCCTCGAGGTAGGCGTGGGCGACGAGCAGCGACCGGTGGCCGAGACCGCGCTCGAGGCGGTGCGAGGCCAGGTCCACGAGCAGGGTGGCCATCACCGTCCGTGCGAGATCGTCGGTGTAGATCGCGCAGCGGGTCTGCGCGTGGGTGTCGTCGCCGGCGAGCAGGTCTTCGCCGCGCGCCTCGAGCACGTCCCACCGTTCCCGCAGTGCCGCGACCGCCGGGCCGCATTCGGGATGCGCCGCGTCGAGCAGAGCGCGTTGTGCGTCGGCGAGGACCCGGTGCGTGCCGTTCTTGCGCATCGACCGCAGCACGTCGAGTGCGATGACGTTGCTCGAACCCTCCCAGATCGATCCGAGATGCGAGTCGCGGACGAGGCGGGCGAACACGCGGTCCTCGATGTAGCCGCTGCCACCCCGGATCTCCATCGCCTCACCGGTGACGGTGCGGGCACGTTTGCAGATGTAGTGCTTGGCGACGGGTGTGAGGATCCGGACGACACTGCGGGCCTGCTCGTCGCCCGTGTCGGCACGGTCGAGAGTCGCACCGCTGTAGGCGACGAGCGCGAGCGCGGCCTCGGCGTCGAGCAGCAGCGGCAGCAGGGTGGCGCGCATGAGCGGCTGATCGAACAGGGGCTTCCCGAAGACCTCCCGTTCCCTCGTGTGAGCGACGGCGTCGCGCACGGCGCGCCGGATCAGGGCACTCGAGCGCATCGCGTTCGACAGGCGGGAGGTGTTGAGCATCTCCGTCATCTGCCGGAATCCGCGCTCGAGGTCGCCGACCTGCAGCGCGTATGCGCCGTGCAGGGTGATCTCACCACTGGGCATCGATCGCGTGCCGAGCTTGTCCTTGAGCCGGTCGATCGTGTACGAGTTCCGGGTGCCGTCGGGAAGTCGCTTGGGCAGCATGAACATTCCTACCCCGCGCGTGGAGTTCTCGTCGCCGCCGGGGAACCGGGCGAGGGTGATCACGACGTCGGCGTCCGGGTTGGAGGCGAACCACTTTCGCCCGGTCAATCTCCATGCGGTGCCGTCGAATTCGGCGCGGGTCTCGGTCTTCGCGATGTCCGTTCCGGCCTGGGTCTCGGTCATGAACATCGCCCCGGTCAGGGCGGTGGCCGGATCGGTGGAGGTCAGGCCGTCGATCCACGGACCGAAGACCTCGGGGTCGCCGAACATCCGCAGGGTGCGCGCGGCGGCATCGGTCATCGACACCGGGCAGGCGAGGCCGAACTCGGCCTGCACGAACAGATACGACGCCAGGTACTTGACGAGATGCGGGGGTGTGTCCGTCCAACCGTGGATCGGGCGGTGCGACAGTGCCGAGAGGCCGTATTCGCTGTAGGCGGCGCGGCACAGTTCGAGATAGGCGGGGTGGTATTCGATGCGGTCCATCCGTTCGCCGTCGCGGTCGTACTGGTGCAGCACCGGCGGATGGGCGTTCGCGGTGGCCGCGAGCGCGTCGAGACGGTCCGCGGCATCGGCACCCAGACGATCGAGGAGACGGTAGGTGAGCGGCCGGTCGGCGTCGGAGATCCAGCGGTCGAGTACCGCGTGCAGGGCCGGGTCGGTGTGGGCGTAGTTCATGGTCGTCCGTTCGTGTCAGGAGGCGTCGGCCGTCGTCCGGGCGGGTGCGGAGCGTGGTTCGTCGGGCTCGGTGGTCGGTGAGCGTTTGAGCAGGGCGGTCATGCAGACCAGGGAGAGCAGCACGTACCCGATCCCGAGGCCGACGACCGGCCGGATCGAGTCGGTGCGCTCGAGAAGGAACTGGCTCGCCATCGGTGCGGTGCCGGCGAAGATCGCCGTCGAGATCTGGTACGACAACGAGATGCCGGTGTAGCGCACGTGCGTGGGGAAGACCTGCGCGAGGATGCCGGCCAGCGCCGAGTAGTACATCGCATGCGGCGCGGTGGCGAGCACCATGCCGATGATCGCCCACGTGAGCGAGCCGGTGCGGATCAGCACGAACATCAGCGGCAGGACGACGAGCTCGGGTCCGAGCATCCACAGCACGGCCCGTCGCGCGTCGATCCTGGTGGCGAGAACCGCGCCGAAGGGTTGGACGAGCACCTGCGCGACCAGCGCGAGGGTGATCACGAGCAGGAAGTCCGATCGGGTGAACCCGAGATCGGTGGTGGCCCAGGCGAGGGCGAAGGTCGTCTTGACGTAGGTGATCGCGACACCCGCCACCACGGCACCGACACCGAGGAGCAGCGACGCGGGATGGGAGCGCAGAACCTCGACGAGCGGCAGTTTCGTGCGTTCCTGGGCGGCGGCGGCCACGCGCATCTCGGGTGTCTCCTGGATCCGCACGCGGATGTAGAGGGCGACGATCACCAGTGCAGCGGACGCCAGGAACGGAATGCGCCAGCCCCAGCCCTCGAAGGTCGCGTCGGACATCGCGGTGAGGCCGAGGAAGGCAAGGGTGGCAAGGAGATTGCCCACCGGCGAACCCTGCTGCGCGAACGCGCCGTAGAGAACCTTCTTGCCGGGTGGGGCGAATTCGGTGGCGATGAGGACCGCCCCGCCCCATTCACCGCCCATCGCGATGCCCTGCAGCACGCGCAGGAGGACGAGGAGGACGGGCGCCCAGATCCCGATCTGATCGTAGGTGGGCAGCAGGCCGACACCGATGGTGCCGGCTCCCATGAGGGCGAGGGTGATGATGACGGCATTCTTGCGTCCGAAGCGGTCGCCGAAGTGGCCGAAGACGATGCCGCCGAGCGGGCGGGCGATGAAACCGACGGCGAAGGTCGCGAAGGCCGCGAGCGTGCCGACCGCGGGGGACGCGTCGGGGAAGAACAGTGCCCCGAGGACGAGAGCCGAGGCCGTGCCGTAGATGTAGAAGTCGAACCATTCGATGGTGGTGCCGACGAAGGCGGTCACTCCGGCGCGGCGCGCTGCCCGGGTGTCGTGCATCGGGCGTGGCGGTGGGGTCGCGGTGTGCTCTGGAGAAGTATTCACGCTGCACTTCCGAGGGCGTCGAGCGGACTCGGTCCGCGGATGAATGAGTCGTGGATCACTATCACCGGCGCAACCGTGTAAAGTCCAAGACCTAATCAAGCACGATTGTGTAGATCAACCGACAAAATCGAGGTCGGCATGGAACTACGGCAACTGCAGGCCTTCCTGGCGGTGGCCGAGGAGTTGCACTTCGGACGCGCAGCGGAGCGACTGCACATCGCCCAGTCGCCGCTCAGTCAGACGATCCGTGCGCTCGAACGCGAACTCGGCGCCGAGCTGTTCGCCCGCACGACCCGCTCGGTGCAACTCACCGCGGCCGGTGAATCGCTGCTCGGACCCGCACGCGTGATCGCCGCCCAGATCGAGATCGCCCGGACGGTCGTGCGGTCGACCGCTTCGGGCGTCACCGGGGTGGTGAGCGTCGGGTTCGGCGGCGCGAGCGGATACACGGTCATCTCGCAGCTGACCCGGCTGCTCGAGGAGCGTTGTCCCGCCATCGAGCTGGATCTGCGTCCCCAGACCTACACGGGGGAAGTGCTCGATCTCGTCTCGCAAGGACTGCTCGACATGGGGATCGTCGGCCTCCCGGTGCCCCGGGACGTCGCCACCGAGACGGTGCGGCAGGAATCGCTCATGGTCGCGCTGCCCGCCGACCATCGGCTGGCGGCGCGGGAGGAACTCGATGCCGCCGATCTGGCCGGCGAGCGGTTCGTCGTGTATCCCGCCGCCCACGGGTCGAGCGTGCGGGAGATGACCTTCACGGTGTGTCACTCCGCCGGATTCACCCCGGCGATCGCCCGGGAGGCGCCGGACCCCTACAGCCTGCTGGCCCTCGTCGGAGCCGGGGTGGGGGTCGCGGTCGTCGTCGCGTCGACCACCGACATCACCGTGACGGGCGTGCGATACGTCCCGCTGCGGAACAGTCCGGTGCTGCCGATCGCGCTCGCGTGGCGTCGCGACAACCCGGCACCGGCGGTCCGGCGGGTGGTGGATGTGCTGCGCGCCCATGTGAACTGACCGCTGCCGCGCCCCGGTATGTGCCCTGCGGGTAGTGCGGGCGTGCCAAGGTGGAAGGCACCCTCGAAGGGCCCACGCTCGAGCGGAGGAGGTGACCCGACGGTGCCCGTGCCCGCATAGGTCATGCGGGACGGAAAGTCAACGGTTGACGGATGTCGAGTGCTGCAGGTTACATCTTAGCGGTAAGCCATTTAGGGCTTAAGTAACTGGAACACGAAACCGAGGACCCCATGACACCGGTATCGACCACCATGGCCAGTAGTGCGGAAATGATCAGTGCACGCCTCGAACGGCTGCCGATGAGCCGGTGGCACATCAAGGCGCGGGTCGCCGTCGGCGCCGTGACCTTCTTCGACGGCTTCGACCAGCTGATGATCGCGTACTCCCTCCCCGTCCTGATCCCCAAGTGGAATCTCACCCCCGCCTCGGTGGCGTGGGTGATCGCCATCGGCGGCATCGGCATGCTCGTCGGCGCACTCGGTGGTGGCTGGCTCGCCGACCGCATGGGCCGCCTCAACGTCATCATCGTCTCGCTCGCGCTCTATGCGGTGATGAGCCTGGGCATGGCGTTCACCGACTCGCTGATGCTCTTCCTGGTCTTCCGCTTCGTCCAGGGCATCGGACTCGGCGCCGAAGTCCCCGTCGCCGCCACCTATATCGGCGAGATCACCAAGGCCCACAAGCGCGGTCGCTTCGTGCTGCTCTACGAGGTGATCTTCCCCGTCGGTCTCGTCGCCTCCGCGATCGTCTCCGCATGGGTGGTCCCGCGCTTCGGCTACCAGATCCTCTTCGCCCTCGGCGCCACCCCGATCCTGCTGCTACCGGTCCTCTTCCGGCTGCCCGAGTCGCCCCGCTGGCTCGCCGCCCGCGGGCGGCTCGACGACGCCGACGCCGCGATGCGCCGGATCGAGACCGAGATCGCCGGTCGCCACGGCGAACTGCCCGAACCCCGCCCCATCACCACCACCGTCGCCGTCGACACCTCCCGCGGCCGCTTCATCGAGGCGTTCCAGGGTGTGTACCTGCGCCGCACCCTCATGCTCGCCGCGATCTGGGGCAGTGCCTACTTCGTCAACTACGGCATCGCCTCCTGGCTGCCCACTCTCTACCGCACCGTCTTCGAGGTCAGCGTCGACACCGCGCTGCACTACTCGATCTTCACGACCGTCGCCGGACTCGTCGGCTGTCTGGCCGTCGCGTTCCTCATCGACAATCTCGGTCGCCGCATCTGCATCACGTCGTCGATGGTCCTGTGCGCGGCGCTGCTGTTCCTGCTCGCCGGTACCGGCACCGGTTCGGCCGTGACGGTGCTGCTGTGGTCGGCCGGCGCGGCACTGTTCGTCTTCGCCGTGAACATGGCCCTGTACGTCTACACCGCCGAGCTGTACCCGACCCGGATGCGCGCCATCGGTTGCGCGATCGGCGGCGCCGCCGGCCGTCTCGGCATCATCGTCGGCCCGCTCGTCCTGGGCGGCATCCTCGATGCCGGCGGCACCCTGACCCTGGTCTTCGGGCTGTTCGGACTCGTCGCCCTCGTCGGCGCGATCGTCGTGGGCCTGTTCGCGACCGAAACCCGTGAGAAGACCCTCGAGGAGATCTCCCAGTGACCACCGCACTCCACCCCGCCCTCACGGACACCGATCTCGACTTCGTGCCCGTCCCCGACGAGATGCTCGTCGCCGGTACCTGGCGCCGCGCCACCGGCCCGGCATTCGAGGTCACCGACCCCGCCACCGGCCGCGTCCTGCAGACCGTGCACCAGGCCGTCGCCACCGACGTCGACGACGCCGTCGCGGCCGGGAAGACAGCCTCGGAGGATCCGGCCTGGCGCGGACTGCTTCCGCATCAGCGCGCCCGCTACCTGCATCGCATCGCCGACGGCATCGAACAGAACTCCGCGCGACTCGCACTGCTGCAGAGCTACAACACCGGCAAGACGCTCGCCGAGACCACCGCCCTCGTCGGCAGTGCGGCGGGAACCTTCCGGTACTTCGCGGCGGTCCTCGAATCCGGGGACGACGACCTGACCGTGCCGCGCGGCAACTACCTGTCGATGAGCGTGCACGAACCGATCGGCGTGATCGGGGCGATCGCCCCGTGGAACTCGCCCGTCGCGAGCGACGCCCAGAAGATCGCACCCGCTCTCGCCGCCGGCAACGCCGTCGTCCTCAAACCGGCCGAGTGGACGCCACTCGTCTCGCTTGCGCTGGGAAGGATCATCGACGACAGCGGTCTGCCCGCCGGATTGCTGTCGGTGCTGCCCGGCAAGGGCTCGATCGTCGGCGATGCGATCGTGCAGCATCCGGGCGTCGGCAAGGTCACCTTCACCGGTGGCACGCGCACCGGACGCACGATCGCCCACGCCGCGGCCGAGAAGCTCATGCCCGTCTCGCTCGAACTCGGGGGCAAGTCGCCGACGGTCGTGCTCGACGACGCCGACATCGAACAGGCCGTCGCGGGCGTGATGTGCGGGATCTTCTCGTCGAGCGGGCAGAGCTGCATCGCCGGGTCGCGGCTGTTCGTCGATCGGTCCCTGTACGAACCGTTCGTCGCGCGGCTCGTCGACCGCACCCGCGCCCTGCGCATCGGCAACGGGCGCGATCCGCGCACTCAGGTCGGCCCGCTCGTGCACCACGCCCACCGCGAGTCGGTCGCCTCGTACGTCGACCTCGCCCGCCGCGAAGGCGGACGTGTCCTGTGCGGGGGAGCGGTACCCGACGATCCCGCCCTCGCGGACGGCGCCTACTACCTCCCGACGATCGTGGACGGGTTGAGCAACGACGCCCGCGTGTGCCGCGAGGAGATCTTCGGCCCGGTGCTCGTGGTCCTGCCGTTCGACGGGGTGGACGATCTCGTCGCGCAGGCCAACGATTCGGTGTTCGGTCTGGCCGCCGGGATCTGGGCCCGCGACTACCGCCGTGCGTGGCGGCTCGCGCGGCGCCTCGACGCCGGCACGGTCTGGATCAACACCTACAAGCGGTTCAGCATCTCCACCCCTTTCGGTGGGGTGAAGGAGAGCGGTCTCGGTGTCGAGAAGGGCCGCGACGGCATCGCCGCCTATTCGCGGTGCAAGAGCGTGTATTTCGGTCTCGACGACGGCCCCGACGCCTGGGCGGACTGATCCCCGGCCACCCGGCCGGAATCGCCTCTGTACACGCAAATATCTTAGCGCTAAGATAGTGACCTGTAAGACATTGGAGGGATCGTCATGAACGAACCGATCGCCCGACTGCGGCGCCTACGCTCCGTCGAGCTCCGCACCCACGCCGCCGCCGAATCCACCGACTTCTACTCCCAGGTCTGGGGCCTGCGCGTCGTCGAACAGGGCCGCGAAGGCGCGTGGCTGCGCGGCACCGGCGACCAGCACCACGCCCTGCAGCTCACCAAGGCCGAGCGGAACGGGCTGGGCCGCATCAGCTTCGCCGTTTCCACTCCCGCCGAGGTCGACGAGGCCGCACGCCGGGTCGTCACCCGCGGCATCCCCGTCGTCTTCGGCCCCGGACCCCTGGACGACGTCGGTGGCGGCTACGGACTGCGCATCGTCGACCCCGAGGGACGCGTCCTCGAGCTCGTCGCCGACACCCTCGCCGTCCCGGCCCTCGGTCGTGAGGACGCCGTCCCGGTCGGTGTCACCCACGTCGTGCTCAACACCGTCGACATCGACGCCGCCGTCCGCTTCTACTGCGACGTGCTCGGCATGCGGGTCTCCGACTGGTCCGAACACCAGATGGCCTTCCTGCGCTGCAACTCCGATCACCACAGCATCGCCTTCAACCAGGCGCAGTGGACGTCGGTCAACCACGTCGCCTACGAGATGCCCACCGTCGACCACTTCATGCGCGGCATCGGCCGGCTGCGCCACCTCGGCCAACTGCCCTTGTGGGGGCCGGGCAAGCACGGACCCGGCGACAACACCTTCTCCTATTTCGCCGACCCCGCCGGCCTGGTGTGCGAATACACCTCCGGCATCGCGCAGGTCGACGAGGACCGCTGGCTGTGCCGGGTGTGGCGCCGCGTCCCGGAACTGTCCGACCTGTGGGGCACCGCCGGACCACCCTCGCGTCAGGTGCGTGAGCACATGGCCGGCATCCCCGACCCCGGTGCCTTCGAACGCTACGACCTCGAGCAGGCGTCATGATCCACGTCGCCGACTACGGCACCGGACCGGCCGTGCTGATGCTGCACGGCATCGGCGGCAGCTCCGACAGCTTCGCCCCGCAGTTCTCCGGGCTCGGTGACTCCCTGCGCATCCTGGCCTGGGACGCGCCCGGTTTCGGCCACAGCGACGACACCGACCGCCCGTTCGACCTCGACGACTACGCCGACGCCGCCGCCGACGTCATCCGCGCACACTGCGGCGACGACGGCGCCCATGTCCTCGGCATGTCGTGGGGAGGCGTCGTCGCGACCCGGCTGGTCCTGCGCCACCCGGGCCTCGTGCGCAGCCTGATCCTCGGAGACTCCACCGTCGGTTCAGGCACCGACGCCGACACCGCCTCGGCGATGCGGTCCCGGGCCGCCGACCTCGCAGCGAACGGCCCCGCCGACTTCGCTGCCCGGCGCGCACCGCGCCTGCTCTCACCCGAGGCACCCGACGACCTCGTCGACCGTGCAACGGACATCATGGTCGGCTCGGTCCGGCTACCCGGCTACGGCCACGCCGCCGAGTCGATGGCCGCGACCGACCACACCGGCGACCTCGCGAACATCGACGTCCCCACTCTCGTGTTGTGCGGGGACGCCGACACCGTCACCGGTGTCCCCGCGAGTCAAGTACTCGCCGGCGGCATCCCCGGCGCGGTCTTCGTGACCCTCCGCGGCGCCGGGCACCTCGCCAACCAGGAACGCCCCGACGCCTTCAACGCGTGGACCGAATCCTTCGTCCACATCACCGAACGCCTGCGCGAACACACCCCCGCGCACGTCTGACCCACCCGCATCGATTCCGGAACGGAGCATCACCATGGCACTCGACTACACCACCTCGGACCTGAAGGAATTCACCGACTCGCTCATCCTCACCCGTGGCACCCGCCACGAGGACTGGGACACCCTCGGATTCCAGGCCAAGGCCGGCGACCGATTCCGCCGCGCCCAGATCCGCTACGTCGGCTCCGGCGCCACCGGCAACCACGAGAACGACAGCCGCACCATCCCGTCGCGCGGCTTCACCTTCTCCAACATGCTGCTGCCCGCCGGTGCCGAAGGCCCCGAGCACACCCACCACGACGCCGAGGAAGCGTTCTTCGTCCTCGAAGGCGAGGTCGAGGTCGGCATCCACCGCGACGGCGTCGTCGAGAAGCGCACCCTCGGCTACCGCGACATGATCGTCGTCCCCGCCGGGGTGCCGCGCAGCCTGAAGAACACCGGCACCACCGACGCCCTGTTCTGCGTCATCATCGGCACGCAGAAGCCGCAGGTCCCGACCTACCCGGAGACCTCCGCCGTCTTCGGCATCTCCCGGGACTGAGTGTGGGCACCCTCGACGACCGCACGATCGTCGTCACCGGAGCGGCGCGCGGCCTCGGACTGGCCATCGCGCGGCGCCTCGGCGACGCCGGCGCCGCCGTCTGGATCGCCGACATCAACCCCCACGGTGAGGACGCCGCCGCGAAACTGCGCGCCGACGGCATCTCCGCGCGGTTCGTACACGTCGACCTCGCCGACGCCGACTCCGTCGACACCTTCGCTGCGCAGGTCACCGCCGACCGACCGATCTACGGACTGGTCAACAACGCCGCGCTCGCCGACGGCGTCGGCGGCAAGGCCGTGCACGAACTGGCCGTCGAGGACTGGGACCGGGTACTGAACGTGAACCTGCGGGGCACCTTCCTCGTCAGCCGCGCCCTCGTCCCATCGATCCTCGACTACGCCGAGCAGCACGGCACCGGCCGGGTCGTTGCCATCGGTTCCGACGCTGCGCTGTACGGATCGCCGCGCCTGACGCACTACATCGCCTCCAAGGGCGGAGTGTCGGCGCTGACCCGCACGATGGCCCGCGACCTCGGCCCGTACGGGGTCACCGTCAACACCGTCTCACCCGGCCTGACGGAAAGCGAATCGGCACAGTTCGTTCCGCAGCACCGGCACGATCTGTACCGGTTGAACCGGGCGTTGACCCGGCCGCAGCAACCCGCCGATCTCGTCGGCGCCGTCGCCTTCCTCATGGGCGACGAGGCGTCGTACATCACCGGGCAGGAACTGGTCGTCGACGGCGGCTTCGTCCTGCACTGATCTTTCAGTCCTGCACTGATTCCCACGGAAGGACCGGGTCGTGGACCTGCTTCTGAACAACCGCACCTACCTCGTCACCGGCGGCAGCTCGGGTATCGGCCTCGCGACCGTCACCATGCTGCTCGCGGAAGGTGCCAATGTCGTCACCTGCGCCCGCGACCTCGAGCGACTGAACACCGCGCTCGATGCGTTGCCCGGCCGCGACCGGGTGCACGCCGCGGCCTGCGACGTCCGCGACCCCGCCGCGGTGGCGGCCCTCGTCCAGGGCGGATACGAGCGGTTCGGCGGACTCGACGGCCTGGTCAACAACGCCGGCAACTCGCGGATGAAGCCCCGCGCCGAGACCACCCTCGACGACTGGCGCGACGAGTTCGACCGGAAGTTCTCGAGCGTGCTCAACACCGTCGACGCGGCGCTGCCGCTGCTGCGCAAGTCGGATGCGGCGTCGATCGTCAACATCTCTGCGGTGCTCGCGCGTCAGCCCGAGACCCGGCTGGTCACCACCAGCGCCGCACGGGCCGGACTGTTGAACCTGAGCAAGTCGCTGTCGCTGGAACTGGCCGGTGACGGGATCCGCGTCAATTCGGTCGCCCTCGGTCTCGTGGATACGGGGCAGTGGCGTCGCCGCTATGAGAACTCCGGCTACGCCGGGAGTTTCGACGAGTGGGAGGCCGAGATCGCCGCCGACCGCGGTATCGGACTCGGACGCTTCGGCACCGCCGACGAGGTGGCCTTCCACATCGTCGGCCTGCTCTCACCTCGCTCGTCGTACGTGACGGGCACCAGCATCGACGTGTGCGGCGGTGTCGCGCGCTATGTCTGAAAGGAATGTCATGACCGCACGCTCGGGTAACGGTGGGGATCTGCTGGTCCAGGTGCTGCGCGAGGCCGGTGTCGACACCGTCTTCGGCATCGTCAGCGTGCACAACCAGCCGCTGGTGGAAGCGGTGAGCCGCCACCTGCGGTTCGTGCCCGTGCGGCACGAGGCGACCGCCGTCAACGCTGCCGACGGATACGCCCGTGCCACCGGAGGACTCGGCTGTGCCCTCACCAGCACCGGCACCGGGGCCGGCAACGCCGCCGGATCTCTCATCGAATCCCTCAGTGCCGGAACGTCGGTGCTCCATGTGACGGGACAGATCGAGTCGCGCTTCCTCGGCTCGGGACGCGGGTTCATCCACGAGACGAAGGACCAGCTCGGCATGCTCGAGGCGGTCTCGGCTCACGCCGCGACGATCCTCGACACCGGCAGTGCCGGAAAAGTACTGCGCGAAGCCGTCGCCCACGCGTTGTCGACGCCCGGTGGGCCGGCCAGCATCGAATGGCCGATCGACCTGCAGTACGCAGACGACTACACCCTCGAACCGGCACCGGTGACGCTCGGGACGCCGCGCAGCGCGGACCGCATCCAGGTGGAGGCGGCGCTCGCTGCGATCGCGCAGGCTCGGCGACCGGTGATCTGGGCGGGCGGCGGAGCAGCGCGGGCAGGGGACGCGCTGACCGCCGTCGTCGACCGTTGGGGTGTGCCGCTGCTGACCAGCAACTCCGGTCGCGGCGCCGTGCCGGAGAGTCATCCGCTGTGCATCGGCAACTACGGCTCCTCGCCGCTCGGCCGGGCACTGCTCGCCGACGCCGACCTCGTGGTCTCGCTGGGCACCCACTTCCGCTCCAACGAGACCGGCGACTATTCGATCCCGATGCCTCCGCGGCACGTGCAGGTGGACCTGGATCCGGCCGCGCCCGGCCGCGTGTTCGCCGCGGATCTGCCGGTCGTCGGCGAGGTCGGTGAATTCCTCGCGGCAGCACTGGAATTCGATGGACTCGGCGATGTCGTCGAGGCGGCGTGGACGGAACGTGCGCGCGAAACCCGCGAGCGTGTGCGGGAGAATCAGCGCACCGGTCTCGGTGACCACGCGGTCTTGTGCGACGCGGTGCGCGCCGTGCTGCCCGACGATGCCGTCATAGCCCGGGACGTGACGATCGCGTCGAGTTCGTGGGGCAACCGACTCCTGCCCGTCTACGACCCGCGTAGCAACATCTTCCCGCGCGGCGGCGGCATCGGGCAGGGCCTCGGCATGGCGATCGGCGCGGCGCTGTCCGACGAGACCCGGCCGACCCTGGCGCTCGTCGGAGACGGGGGACTGGCGGTGCACCTCGGTGAGGTCCTGACGATGGCGCAGGAGAAGCCGTGGCTGGTGCTGCTCGTCTGTAACGACGGCGGCTACGGGGTGCTGCGCAACATGCAGACCGGCTCGGGGCAACGGCCGTACGCCGTCGACCTGACCACCCCGGACTTCGCGCTGCTCGCGAGGGCCATCGGGGTCGAATACCGCCGCATCGGATCGGCGGGGGAGGCGCACCCGGTGCTCGACGGCGCGGTGTCGTTGCAGGCCCCGGTGATCGTCGAGGTCGACCTGGCCTCGTACGGGGAGATGCCGGCGCCGTTCACACCGCCGGTGACGGTCCCGGGCACGTAGCCGAGCCGGAAGAGAAATCTCGGCTCGACTGTGGCGCGAGTCATATCTTAGCGCTAAGATAATGAGCACTGAATCAATTACTCGGAGGGTGATCATGACTGCTGAGACCGTCGACCTCATGGTCCGTCAGATGCGGGTCGAATCCACCGGAGTCCTCTCGCTCCGCCTGGAGCGACCCGACGGAGCCGCCGTGGACCACTGGACCCCCGGCGCCCACCTCGACCTGCACCTCGGCGGTGGTCACATCCGGCAGTATTCCCTGTGCGGCGACCCCGACGACAAGACCGGCTACCGCGTCGCCGTACTGCACGAGAAGGCCGGCCGCGGCGGATCCCGTCGTGTCCACGAAACCATCCGGCCGGGCGATGTCGTCACCGTCAGCGCCCCGCGCAACAACTTCGAACTGCTGTCCTCGCCGCGCTACATCTTCCTCGCCGGCGGCATCGGCATCACCCCCATCCTCGCGATGGTCCGCGAAGCCGACCGCGCCGGCGCCGACTGGGAGCTGCACTACGGCGGCCGCTCGAAGGAGACGATGGCCTTCCTCGACGAGCTCGCCCCCTACGGCGACCGGGTGCACCTCGTCGCCGAGGACGCCGACGGAATGCTCGACCTGCCGTCGATCCTCGGCGACGCCCGGCCCGACACCCTCGTCTACGCCTGCGGGCCCGACGGGCTGCTCACCGCCGTCGAGTCGTTCGCGGACCGCTGGCCGGCCGAGACCATCCGGCTCGAACGGTTCAAGGCAAAAGAACGCGAGACCGACCCTTCCGCCGACGCGTCGTTCACGGTGGTGTGCGAACGCTCCGGAATCTCCGCCACCGTCGCGCCCGAGAAGACCGTCCTCGACACCCTCGAAGAAGCCGGTGTGGACGTACCGAACTCGTGCCGCGAAGGAATCTGCGGCACGTGCGAGACCCGCGTCCTGTGCGGGACCCCCGACCACCGCGACTCCCTGCTCTCGGCCGCCGAACAGGAGTCCGGCGCCACCATGATGATCTGTGTCTCCCGCGCCCGCTCCGCCGAGCTGGTGCTGGATCTGTAGAAAGGACCTCCCGATGGATCGGTACCTGGTGATCAATCAGGCCCGCACGGCCGACCCCACCCCCTACGAGATCAAACTCGCCAAGGCCATCGAAGCCGTCTTCGGATCCGGCGTCCACGACCTCGACGGACTCGTCCGCGGACTCAACGCCTCCGGTATCCACGCGCCCGACGCGCAGGAATGGACCGCCGAATCGTTCACCGCCGAGATGCGCCGGATCGGAGCCTGACCATGGTCAATCGACTGCACCGCACCCTCACCGCCGACGAGATCTTCGCGACCGGCATGCGCAACCAGTGGCACGCCGTGTGCCCCTCCGACTTCGTCGAACGCGGCAGCATCCGCAAGCTGCGCCGGCTGGGGGAGGACTGGGTCCTCTACCGCGGCTCCGACGGCACCGTCCGCATGCTCGCAGACCGATGCCCGCACCGCGGCGCACCGCTCTCGCAGGGTGTGCACCTCGGCGACCGCATCGCCTGCAAATACCACGGCGTCGAGGTCGACGGCACCGGCACCGTCGCGAAGGTTCCGGGTATGCCCGGCTGCAACCTCGAAGGCAAGAAGCTGGTGACTTCCCTGCCCGTGCGCGAGGTGGGCGGCGCGATCCTCGCGTGGTTCGGCACCGACCCCGACGTCGAACCCGCACCGCTGGATCTTCCGGACCCGCTTGTGGACGAGGATGTCTCGGCCTTCCTCTGCTACGCCGAATGGGAAGCACCGTGGCGGTTCGCCCTCGAGAACCTGCTCGACCCCATGCACGGTGCGTTCCTGCACCACGAATCGCACTCGATGTTCGGTGGCGAGACCTCCGCGCGGTTCCGTATCCGCGAGACCGATCGCGGATTCTTCTTCGAGAAGACCGATCAGCGCGGCGTCAACTTCGACTGGGTCGAGTACTGCCGCACCGGCGTCGACTGGGTGGACCTCGAAATCCCGTATCCGCCCACGGCCGGCCCGGGCGGACCGTTCGGGATCGTCGGCATGGGCACCCCCATCGACGCCGAGACCACAGCGGTGTTCTTCTGGCGTTACCGCCGGGTGCAGGGCTGGGAACGCGACGTGTGGCGATTCCTGTACCGCACGGTGCTCGAGGAGCGTCACTGGGAGGTCCTCGAACAGGACCGCATCATGCTCGAGGGCATGGCCCCCGACGCCGATCAGGCCGAGAACCTCTACCAGCACGACCTCGGGGTGATGCGCCTGCGTCGCCTGTACCGTTCCCGCGCCGACGAACTCGCCAAGGAGATGGCCGGCTGACGAACGGAAGAGCGGCGGAGACTTCGGTCTCCGCCGCTCTCGCGTATGTGGGGTGTGTGATCCGTCGGCATGCAACGGTATCGACGATCCGTGGTCAGCTGCCCTGGTGCCGGACGAGGGAGTGCTCGAGCTTGCGCAGCAACTGCACGAGTTCGGCCTGATCGTTCTTCGACAGCTCGGCGAGCATGCGCGTCTCGTTCTCGAAGTGCGCGACAGCGATCTCGTCTATGAGTTTCTTTCCGGCAGGAGTGAGTTCGGCGTACACGATGCGCCGATCCTCCGCGTCGCGTTCGCGCCGCACCAGTCCGGCCTTCTCGAGTCGGTCGATGCGCAGCGTGATCCCGCCGGTGGTGACCAGTGAACTCTCCGCGAGCTGACCCGAGGTCATGCGGTACGGCTTTCCGGCGCGGCGCAGTGCGGCCAGAACGTCGAACGAGGCCATGTTGATGCCGTATTCGTCGAAGACGCGGCCGATCGCGCTCTGATACCGCAGATATGTGCGGTGGAGGCGTCCGAGCACTTCGAGGGGAGTGACGTCCAGTCCGGGCCACTCGCGGGCCCACTGGTCGACGATGTCGTCGACGGCGTCACGGTCGGGAACCCTGTCGCGCCCCACGTTGCCCTCCTCGTGCTGTCGGAAATATCCGGGGCTCAGTGGTTGAGCGCCAAGACATCCTTCACGATACGGGCAACGCGGGGCGCGTGGGGAGTTCGGGTCTCAGCGCGTCGCGGTGGCGATCGCGTCGATCTCGACGGTTGCACCGTAGGGCAGGGCGCTGACCTCGACGAAGGTGCGGGCCGGTCGCGGCTCGGCGAACAGTCGCTCGAACTGGCGGTTCGCCTCCTCGCGCAGCGACAGGTCGGTGACGTAGTAGGTGAGCTTGGCGACGTCCTCGAGCTTGCCGCCGACCACGGCGAGCCGGTCGGTCATGCGGTCGATCGCGGCGTCGAGGGCTTCGTCGCGTCCCTCGACCGCCACGCCTTCGGGGTCGACGGACAGGGCGCCGGAGACGAAGACGAGATCGCCGGCGACGAAGGCAGGGCTGTAGGGATGGTGGGCGCTGACGGTGGTCAGGGACATCGTGATCACTCCTGGTTGCGGGACACGGTGCCATTTATCTTAGCGCTAAGGTAAGTGTGGTGCCAGGGCCGGATCATCCCTCGAACGAGGCGGTATCGGAATCCGTCGCGGACGTCAGCCCAGCGCGCCGACACCCTTACCGATCAGTGTCACGCCGATGACCAGCACCAGCACGCTCATCACCGCAGTGTTGTGGGCGCGCAACCAGGATTCGAGCTTGTCCAAGGGGCCGCGCAGGCGGTCGGCCGCCAGCAGATAGCCCAGTACCGGCAGCACCACGGTGGACGCCGCGAGAATCGCGAACACCGCGATGGACACGACGGTGCCGCCGCTCGTCAGATCGGCACCACCGATCGCGACACCGGCCGCGGCACACATGATCAGATTCTTCGGGTTGATCGCAGCGAGCGCGAAACCCAGCCCGGCGCTCTTGGCGACGGTCATATGATCGATCGTCTTCATCCATGCCGGAGTGTCGTGTTCGGCGCGACGATTGCGCCACTGACGGAGAC
This sequence comes from Rhodococcus sp. BUPNP1, assembly GCF_002215235.1. Classification (NCBI taxonomy): domain Bacteria; kingdom Bacillati; phylum Actinomycetota; class Actinomycetes; order Mycobacteriales; family Nocardiaceae; genus Rhodococcus; species Rhodococcus sp. BUPNP1. Next base: position 5,840 of record NZ_NERM01000015.1, on the reverse strand, counting down.
CGACGACCAGCAACAGCACACCCAGGACGATCTCGATCGTTGCCCTCGATGTCGACGGATCGTCCTGCGAATCGGTGACGACCCCGCCCAGAAGAGCGAACACCACCGTGGCGACGACGATGCCGACCAGCCAACCGCCCGCGAATCCGAGGCTGGTGGTTCTCGCCCGGTCGGAGAGCAGCATGAGGATGGTCGCGATGATCGGAACGGGGGAGACCGCCACACCGACGGCCAGCGGAAGCAGTTGTCCCAGTACCGCGCCCATCGATGCTCCTGTCGTTGGAAGCAGACGCCCGTATTGTGCTCCCCCCGGACACGGAATTCGTGCAGAACGACGGTTCGGGGCGGATTCATCCGGCGCAGTCGACCTCGAGTCGAATCGAGGTCACAGTGGGGATCGATGAGATCGGCGAGTTGCACCGGTCTGTCCGAGTAACGCCCGATCCGCGCCACCGACGCGGACGGGAACGAACCTCGATCGCGAAGGAGCCGATCATGGGACAGGCACACCACATCACAAGGACCACCGAGGACGTGATCGACCGGTTCGACCGGGCGTTCCGCTACTCGAAGACCGCACCGACCGTCGCTGCACCGGAAGGTTGAGCAACGGTGACCACCGTCAGTGCCAACGGGGTCGATCTGGGCATCGAGTCCTTCGGCGACGCGGACGCACCACTCGTCCTGCTCGTCGGCGGGACGACGATGCTCTCGTGGCCCGACCAGCTGTGCGAGCGGCTCGCAGCGGATGGGCGTCGTGTCGTGCGGTACGACCTGCGGGATTGCGGGGAGTCGACGACGAAGGACCCGGACGCCCCCGGCTACACCCTGCGCGACCTCGCCGACGACGCGGCAGCCCTCGTCGACGCGCTCGATGGCAGGCCGGCGCATCTAGCGGGCATCGGTGTCGGCGGGATGGTCGCCCAGGTCGCTGCGCTCGACCATCCCGCCACGTTCCGGGCCCTGACTCTGGTCGGGACGCGTCTGGTCGCCCCGGGCCCGTGCGACCGCGACCTTCCCGATCACGACACAGCGACGATGAAGCGCATGTTCGCACTTCCGATGCCCGAGTGGGCCGATCGCACGGCCGTGGCAGAATTCGCCGCTGCCCGCGCAGCAGTCCTCGGCGACGATCCGGACGCCGCGCGCCTGGTCGCCGAGCGCATCTGGGACCGCACCCCGAACGACCAACCGTCGGCCCACTCCGCGAATCAGCTCGGAATGGTCTTCGCCAGACTCGACTGCACGCCCCGTTGGCGAGAACGCTTGCCCGAGGTCGGCATCCCGGCCCTCGTCGTGCACGGTCGCCGGGATCCGTTCTTCCCCGTCGGCAACGGAGAAGCCATCGCACGCGAGATCCCGGGAGCGCGGTTGCTCGTCCTGGACGATGCCGGCACCGCGGTCCCTGTTGCGGCGGTCCACGAGATCGCCGAGGCGATGCTCACGTTGGACCGGTAGCCGCTCACGCCGACCAGGACCGCCAGCGCAGCCTGTCGATGGTGATCACCGGTCCCGGTGGTCGTTTCGCCTGGTACTGCGGGTACTTGCGGACGAGCGCGTCGATGCCCGTAGTTCCCTCGGCAGCGTCGGCGTCGTGGACCGTGGCGATGCCGTCGATGCGGACCCACCACAGCTGCGACCAGTCGTCGCTGTAGTGGTCGACGAGCACGCACACCCGCGGGTTCTCTGCGATGTCGGCGAGGCGACGTAGGCGCCGGGTGGATTTGGGTTTGTCGTCGACGCAGGTGTGGATCATGTCGCCGTCGAGGGCGAACACGATCGGAACGAGGTGCGGCTCGCCCGATCCGTCGGCGGTGGCGAGGCGGGCCACTCGGGCATCGGCGACCCTGCGACGGACATCCATGCGCCTCACGGTAACCCGACACGACCGCCTGCCCGGACACGGTGGTCCTGTCATCTCGATGTTCGGATGTCGCCGCCCGTGCCGAGTCGGTTCCGGAACGACGGCACAATCCACAGACCGAAGAACATGAGTGTCGCTACCGCGGCCGCAACGATCGCGACGGGCATGTTCACCACGACGCTGAAGATCAGCAGGACGACTCCGACAAGGGCAAGACCCAGAGCCGTGAGGCCGGCGATCGCCAGTCGTTGTCCGGTCGCGACGAGCGTGGACAGGGCATGCTGCCGGAAGAGGAGGCGGTGAAGTCCGACCGGCGCGACAAGCATGATCACCGCGGTTACGGACAGCGCAACGGTGGCGAGGTAGATGACTTCCTGGGCGTCCGACAGTCCCTCGAAGCGCTGCTGGAACGGCAGGGTGAGCAAGAATCCTGTCAGAAGCTGAACACCGGTCTGCACCACGCGCAGCTCCTGGAGGAGATTGCTCCAGTTGCGGTCGAGTCGCTGGGTCTCGGTTTCACCGCGCACCCGATAGTTCCACTCGGCGTCGTCCCGGTGGCCCGTGCCGTCCATGCTCCGCTCCCTGCTCCGGCGATACCCGTCGATCGTTGCCGCCACACCCGCCCGACGGGGAGGAGGCCGAGGCTCAGTGGCGACCCGGGAGATCGACCTCCGGCACCGTCTTGTCGGTGCGCAGGCCTCGCCAACTCGGATGCCGCAGGCTTCCGCCCGCGTACTCCCGGTACTCGACCTCGCCGACGAGGATGGGCTCCACCCAGTGAGCGCCGTGGGTCTCCCGTGCCGGCGGCGCAACCGCCAGCGGGGTCGTCGGTCGTTCCAAGGGACGCAGCTGCGATCGCAACTCACGTCGGGTCGCGGCGGTGAATCCCGTCCCGACCCGGCCGATGAACACCAACCGTTCCTCGTCGTCGTGCGCTCCGAGGAGCAGCGAACCGATACCGCCGGCAGCCTTGCCGGATCCGGGAAGCCACCCGACGACGACCACCTCGGTGTTCCGACGCAGCGGCGTCTTGATCCAGCCGTCGCTGCGGGTCCCGGGTAGATACGGTGCGTCCGGGTCCTTGGCGACGATTCCTTCGAGGCCGTGTTCGCGCGCGACCGTGAGCATGGTCGGTGCGTCGACATCGGTCCAGTAGGGCGACAGTTGAACCCGAGGTCCGGGGACGATCAGATCGTCGAGGACGGCCCGGCGCTCCAGATAGGACAACTCCGTCGTGGACTCTCCGTCGAGAGCGAGGACGTCGAACAGGTAGATCAGCACCGGTAGCTCGGCGCGTAGCTCCTCGGTGGGACGGTGGACGTGCATGCGGCGCTGCAACCGGGCGAAGGACGGCCGACCCTCGGAATCGAGGGTGACGATCTCACCGTCGACGATGCAGTCCCGGCCGCCCGTCGCGGTGGTGAGCGGGTGGGGGAGTTCGGGGAAGCTCCGGGTGATGTCGTTGCCGGTGCGGCTGGTCAGCCGGCACTGTCCGTCGGTTACCGTGGCGAGGGTGCGCTGGCCGTCCCATTTCATCTCGAACGCCCAGTTCCCGGTCGGCGGCGGACCGAGGGTCGCCAGCATCGGGGACAGTTCCGTCGTCGTGGAGGGCATGTCCCGAGTCTGCGGTACGGGGCCGGGACGGGACCGGTGAATGCGCGGTCTCGTCGCGTCGGTGCGTCCCTCGCGCCCCGACCCGGGCCGTGCGAGGCTGACGTCATGACGCGCGCTGCGACACAGCACATGACTCTCATCGCCGGAGGCACGTTCTGGATGGGGTCGGAGGATTTCTATCCGGAGGAGCGACCGGTCCACCAGGTGACGGTCGACGGGTTCTGGATGGACACGCACCCGGTGACCGTCGCCGAGTTCCGGCGCTTCGTGAAGGACACCGGATACGTCACCACCGCGGAGGTCGCGCCCGACCCCGCCGATTATCCCGGCGCCGATCCGTCCCTGCTCGTGCCCGGCTCGCTCGTGTTCACGCCTCCTCCGGGGCCGGTACCGCTCGACGACTACACGCGGTGGTGGTCGTTCGTCCCGGGTGCGGACTGGCGTCATCCCGAAGGGCCGGGGAGCACCGTCGGCGGGCGGGAACTCCATCCCGTCACCCACGTGTCGTGGTTCGATGCCCGCGCCTACGCCGAGTGGGCCGGCAAGGAACTGCCGACCGAGGCCGAATGGGAGTTCGCCGCCCGCGGCGGACTCGACCGCAAGGCCTTCACATGGGGCGACGAGCACGAACCGAAGGGCCGGCCCGGCGGGAACGTCTGGCAGGGCGAATTCCCGTGGCAGAACCTCGAAACGGACGGATTCGCCGGAACCTCACCTGTCGGACACTTCCGGCCGAACGGGTACGGTCTCCACGACATGGCGGGCAACGTGTGGGAGTGGACCGCCGACTACTACACCGCGAACCATGCTTCGAGCGGCAAGAACGTCGCGCCGGCGTCGTCGTGTTGCATCCCGACGAATCCCCGCGTGGACACGGCCGAACACGATCCGCGCGAAACGTATCCGCGCCGCGTCATCAAGGGCGGATCGCATCTGTGTGCCCCGAATTACTGTCTGCGGTACCGACCCGCGGCCCGCCAGGGTGACACCGAGGAGACCGCGACGTGCCATATCGGATTCCGCTGCATCATTCGCCCGTGAGACGGCAGGTTTCACCCTGGTCAGGGGTGTATGCGGCCCGATACCGGTGGTGTACTGGGAACGGATGGGGTGAAAAGAGGCATCCACCATGAGCCAGGATCTGCGTCCGGATCCGATCCCGGGCGGAGAAACTCTGCCGTTCCCACCGGTGCCGTCGGGAAGCATCGCAGGACGGACCATGCAGGAATCGGTCTACAGCCCACGCGCACAACACCGTCGCCTTCCCGACGACGCCCCGAACATCCTGGTCGTCCTCATCGACGACGCGGGCCCCGGTCTGCCGAGCGCATTCGGTGGCGAGGTGAGCACACCCACCCTCGACCGCCTGCTCGACGAAGGCATCAGCTACAACCGCTTCCACACCACGGCGATGTGCTCGCCGACCCGCGCATCGTTGTTGACCGGACGCAACCATCACCGTGTCGGAAACGGGCAGATCGCCGAACTCGCCAACGACTGGGACGGCTATTCCGGGCACATCCCGAAATCGAGCGCCACCGGAGCCGAGGTGCTGCGCCACTACGGTTACACCACAGCGGCTTTCGGCAAGTGGCACAACACTCCTGCGGAGGAGACCACCGCAGCGGGTCCCTTCGACAACTGGCCCACCGGAGTCGGTTTCGACTACTTCTACGGTTTTCTCGCCGGCGAGGCGTCGCAGTACGAGCCGAACCTCGTCCGCAACACCACCGTCGTCCTGCCCCCGAAGACTCCCGAGGAGGGCTACCACCTCAGTGAGGACCTCGCCGACGACGCGATCGGCTGGTTGCGCCGCCACAAGGCGCTCGATCCGTCCCGGCCGTTCTTCATGTACTGGGCCAGCGGGTGTCTGCACGGGCCGCACCACATCATGAAGCCGTGGGCCGACCGGTATGCGGGCAAGTTCGACGACGGATGGGACGCTTATCGCGAGCGCGTGTTCGAGCGGGCCAAGGAGAAGGGCTGGATCCCACCGGATGCCGAACTCACCGAGCGGCACCCCACCATGACGGCCTGGGACGACATCCCCGACGACGAGAAGCCCTTCCAGCGACGCCTCATGGAGGTCGCGGCCGGATACGCCGAACACTGCGACGTGCAGGTGGGGCGGTTGTTCGACGAACTCGACCGGCTGGGCTACCGCGAGAACACCCTGGTCTTCTACATCTGGGGCGACAACGGGTCGTCCGGTGAGGGCCAGAACGGCACCATCAGCGAACTGCTCGCGCAGAACGGGATCCCCACGACCACGGCCCAGCACATCGCGGCCCTCGACGAACTCGGCGGGCTCGACGTTCTCGGCTCCCCGAAGACGGACAACATGTATCACGCAGGGTGGGCG
>NZ_NERM01000014.1:0-162020 GCF_002215235.1 Rhodococcus sp. BUPNP1 | reverse complement strand
CCCGCTGCGCGGCGGACGCGTCATCGGCGTGCTCGAACGCGGCGCGGTCACCGCCTCGATCCTCGCCGGATGGCCCGAGGGGATCGCGGTCATCATGGCGGTGAAGGGGCTCGCCCGTTATCCCGAACTACGCGAACCGAACGCCTCCGAACAGTTCATCATCGGCACGTCCACCTCGGTGCTGTGGGCGGTCGCGGTGTGCGGTGTCGGGCAGGCGCTGATCACCTGACCCGGATCTCCGCCGTCAGACCTTCTTCAGCGCACTGCCCTTGTGCATCGCGACGTGATCGGTCTTGTCGCTCCGGATCTCGTACTGCGGCTCGTCCTCGCTGCACCGCCGCGTGCGTCCCTTGAACTCCACGTCCTCCGTGTGCTTCGCGATGATCACACCCTCGACGTATCCGGCTTCGGAGTTCCATCGGACGTGATCACCGACGGAGAAGTGGGTCGCCATGTCGTCGTCCTCCCGATCGCCCGCTTCCTGCGACCGTCGGATAGCCGTCTCCCACCGGTCCTACACCCCGTCGGTCAGACCGTCCGATGCTCCGCAGGATCCGCGGACCCCTCGGCGACGGCGCGGAAACGCTCCAGGTCCTCCGGCCGGAACTCGGGTCGGACGACCACCGCGTCGACGAGCAGACGCAACTGGTGTTGCAGGGCCGGCACCGACTCGGTGCGCCCCTGCGCCGAGAGGTGATCGATGAGCATGCGCAGCACCCGGGCCAGGGCCGTCGCCACGTGCAGCTGCGCCGAACCGGCGTGCCGGATCTGCTCGAAGGCGTGCTCGACATATTCGTCGGGCGACAGGATCCACGGACGCAGCAGGATCCGGCCGTCCGCGCCCTCGATCGCCGGCGCCGGACTGTCGGTGACCAGCAGGGTACGCAGGAGACTGCCGAGCCGGAGCACCACCTCGGTGGCGGTCGTCGGATCGTTGATCGCCTGGCTCAACGCACGCAGCGCGATGTCGACGAGTTGCCGCAACGCGAAGTCCACGTCCTGCTGCATGGTGCGCGCATTCGAGATCTCCACGGCCGCCTCGAGTCGCCGCAGGATCACATCCCGTTCCGGCTTCGGATGGATCCGCAACAGCGGTTCCCCTCGATGGATGTACGCGCCGGGACGCGTCTCCATCCGCACCACCGCGCCCGGCGGCGCCACTGCGAGAACGAGCTCGGCCGGTGCCTGGGTCACCCAGCCGTCGCGCGGCGCGTGCACCGTCGCCCCCTCCCCGAAATCCGGTTGCGGCACCCGGTCGACGTGGATCTCGCGGTGCGCACTCCGGCTCGTGTTCGCGATGACCTTCTCGGCCTCCGAGGCGATGCTGCGTACCACTTCCCCGACCTGCAGACCGTGGGCCAGCCGGTTGAGATAGGCGATGATGAGCACCACGGTCGACACCGCGAGGACCACCGCGAGGGTCGTCGACAGTGTCGGGGCGGGTGCGGCGTCGTCCGCGCCGATGTGCCGCAGTGTCAGCACGCAGTAGACGAAGGTCGCCACCAGCATCCCGATCACCGTCTGACTGACCCGGTCCCGGATGAAGGACCGCATCACCCGCGGTGAGAACTGGCTGCTCGCCAACTGCAGACTCACGACGGTCAACGAGAAGACGACACCGGCGGTGGTGATCGTGGCGCCGGCCACGGTGCTCAGCAGCCAGATCGCGGCGTTGCTGTTCATCTTCATGCCCCACGGGAAGGGGCCGAAGGTCCGATCGATGTAGCCGCTCACCTCTGCGAGCACCGCTCCGGCGGCGACGACCAGCGCGGGCAGCGCGAACAGGCTCTCCCGGAATCGGTACTCACCCGCGGCGAGCCGCAACTGCATCCACGATCTCGGCAGAGCACTCATGCCGACCACGCTATCGACGCGCACGGCTCCGGCAACCCGACTTCCGCCGAGCACCTCGACCAGGAGCGATCATCGCGCCGGAGGGGTCATCCGCTCACCCGGTCGTCCGGAGAGGACGCTTCTCCTCCTCTTGCGCGACGACCTCGATGCGATCCTGCACTCGTCGCATCGCGCGCAGCCACCGATCCGGGTCCGATGCCCGCCGCTGGTAGTACTCCGCCACCTCGGGGTGCGGAAGGATGAAGAATCGGTCGTCGCCGAGGGCTCCGACGATACGGTCGGCGACCTCGTCCGGGGTGAGCACCCCGCTCTCGAAGATCACCCGGCCCGCAGCGTCGGTGGGCAGCAGATCCGTCGCGACGCCCTGCGGGCACACACACTGGACGATCACGCCCTTGTCCCCGTAGGTCGCCGAGAGCCACTCCGCGTGCGCGACGGCGGCGTGCTTGCTCACCGAATAGGCCGGGGAGCCGAGCATGGTCAACAGTCCCGCAGCCGAGGCCGTCACCACGAACCGCCCGGTGCCCCGCTCGAGCCACTCCGGCAGCAGTGCCCGGGCGGCGCGGACGTGACCCATGACGTTGACGTCCCAGGACAGCTGCCATGCCGCCTCGCTCTCGGCCGCTCCGGTCTCGACCCCGGCGTTGGCGAACCACACGTCCACGGCACCGAGAGCGGCGCGCGCACGGGCGACCAGATCGGCGACCCCCTGCTCCCCTGCCGCGTCCCCCGGTGCCGCGATGCCGCCGATCTCCTCGGCGACACGGACGCACGCGTCGGCGTCGAGATCGTTGACCACGACACGGGCGCCGGCCTGCGCGAGGCGGTGGGCGAGAGCCCGGCCGATGCCGTTACCGGCTCCCGTGACGACGACACCCGCGTCCCGGAGATGGTCCGGAGCCGTCCTGTACGTCATCTGTCGTCCTTCCGTTCGTGCCCGCCCCGAGTCGTCGGGGCAGGCGAGACCGAGCCCGGCAACGAGCGATTCGCCGCCGGGCCCGGTGATGACATCTCGATCCGTGTGGTCACATCTTGCTGAGCGCGTCGGCTCCGCCAACCAGCATCGCCGCGGCGACACCGACCGCGGTGACCCCGGTCATGACCAGGGCGACAGCGGCGACCAGCGGGTAACCGCCGTTGGACCAGTACTCGAACAGGATGGTGCCCATCACCTGCGTCTGCGAGGCCCGCACCAGCAGCGACGCAGTGAACTCGTGGGTGAGCAGGACGAACAACAGGGCCGCGGTCCCGCCGAGGCTACCGCGCATGAGCGGCAACAGGATCTTCACGTTGGTGGCCACGAAACCGGCACCGCTCACCCGGGACGCCTCGAGATAGGTCTCGCCCAGGGCGAGCATCGAGGACAGCTGCATGCGGGTCGCGAACGGCAGCATCAACGTCACGTACACCAGGATCACCACCCACGACGTGCCGTAGAGGACGATCGGCCCCTGCGTGTAGGTCAGCAGGAAGGCGGCACCGAAGATGACCGCCGGCACTCCCAGCGGCATGGACACGAGCACGTCGGTGACCACCCGCAGCACGGGGTACTTCGAGCCCCGCACGATGAGGTTCGCGGCGACGAAGCCGAGCGGCAGGACGATCGCCATCGCGATCAGGGAGAACATCACGCTGTTGCCCACCGCGGCGGGCACCGCCGTGCCGGAGAAGATCGTTTCGAAGTTCTCGAAGGTCAGCGCAGAGAAGTTGACGGTGCCACTCCAGTAGCGCGACAGGGCCACGAACACCAGCGCCAGCAGCGGCAGCACCGTCGACAACAGCGAGAACAGCAGGATGATCGCCACACCGGTCTTCGACGGGCGCCCCTGGGAGCGGAAGGCCTTGCCGCCGTGGGTGACGAACCGACGCTGATTGCCCAGCATCGCCTTCTGCGCGAAGACCACCACGATCCCCACGATCAGCAGCGGCGAGCCGAGGGCCGCGGCGGTGGCGAACTGGGCGGGCGAGTCGCTGATCTGGAAGTACATCTCCGTGGTCAGCACGCTGACCCCGGTGTTGGTGCCCAGCAACAGCGGACCGGTGAACTGGCCGAGCCCGAGCAGAAGCGCCACGCCCGCGCCGTAGATGAGTGTGGGGCGCAGCAACGGCAGGGTGATCTTGAAGAAGACCTTCCATTCCGGCATCCCGGAGACCTGAGCGGCCTCGATCATCTCCGAGTTGATGTTCTCGAAGCCCGAGCGGACGAACATGTACACGAACGAACTCAGCGAGAACCCGGTGATGATCACGATCCACTCGATCGAGTAGATGTCGATCGGGCCCTCTTCCAGGTGCGACCACCACGGCAGGTTCCGCAGCATCGCGTTGAGGTAGCCGGGACGCGGGGAGAGCAGGAACGCCCAGCCGACGATCGCGGCGACGGCCGGGATCACGATCGGCAGGATCGGCAGGATCTGCAACACGGCCAGTCGTCGGGGAAGCCGGTTCGCCGCCCACGCCAGTGCCGTACCGAGAACCATCGCGATCACCAGCGACCCGAACGCCAGACCGACGGTGTTCCACAGGATCTGGCCGATGCGGGGCAGACCGAAGGCACGGTCGTAGCCGGCGGCTCCGTCCTCGAAGGCCGTCGCCTGCAACCGCACCACCGGAAGCACGACCAGGTAGCAGAGCAGCGCCACGAAGGCGACGACGCCGAGACGGCGCGCGACGACCCGCACCGCGTCGTTCCCGAGCGCGCGGGGGACGCTCGGAGGGGCTTCACCGACCTCGGCGGTCGGCAACGTCATGACAGCCATGTCCGCCTCACCCCACCAGAGCGCCGGTCAGCGCCTGTCGGGGCAGTGCCAGTGCCGTGCCGTCGGTGTCGAAGGTGCGCGCGTCGAGCGGATCGAACGCGAAGATCATCGTCGCGCCGCGGTTCACCGTGCGCGGCATGCGCGCCGTGTCGAATGTCTGGATCCGGGCATGCAACTGGCGGCGCACCGATCCGTCGCCCACCACCGAGCACATGACGTCGAAGTGCAGGCCACCGTACTCGACATCGTCGATGTGCACGGCCATCCCGGCTTCACCGGGCAGCAGGTCCGCGACGTCGGTCACCAGCCGGACCTTCTCCGGTCGCAGGCGCAGGACGAACGAACCCACCGAGGCCTCCGCCCGCGGTTGCATGCCGTGGATCTCGGTGCCCAGCGCGTACCAGCGTCCGTCGACGTACTCGCAGGGCACCCGGTTCGACATGCCGGTGAAGCCTGCGACGTACTCGTCGACCGGCTCCTCGAAGACCTCTCGCGGCGGGCCGATCTGGACGATCCGGCCGGCGCGCATGATCGCCATGCGGGTGCCCAGCGCGAGGGCTTCGCTCTGGTCGTGCGTCACGAACACCGCCGTGAACGGCTTGCGCTGATGCAGGTCGTGCAGTTCCGCCCGGACCTGATCGCGCAGGCGCGCATCGAGGTTGCTGAGCGGCTCGTCGAACAGGACGAGATCGGGGTGGGAGACCAGGCCGCGTGCCAGGGCGACGCGCTGCTGCTGCCCGCCGGACAGTTCCGCCGGGAGCCGGTCGAGCAGACGTTCGCAGTCCACCAGAGCCGCGGTCTCCTCGACCCGGCCGTCGGCGAGCGCGTCGGTGAGCTTGCGCGACTTGAGGGGGTAGGCGATGTTCTTGCGGACCGTCATGTGCGGCCACAGGGCGTAGGACTGGAAGACCATGCCGATGAAGCGCTTGTCGGGCGGCAGGTTCACGCGGCGGGCACCGTCGAAGACCACCTCGTCGCCGAGGGTGATGGAGCCGCTCGCAGGCTGTTCGAGGCCGGCCAGGCAGCGAAGGGTCGTCGTCTTGCCGCACCCGGACGGGCCCAGCAGGACGAGGAATTCGCCGTCCTCGATCTCGAGGTCGAGATGATCCACGGCCACCGTCGGGGGCTTGCCGTCGAAGTTCTTCAGCAGCTGGCGTATCGAGACATGGGACATCGTGTACTCACTTTCCGACCGTCGGAGATCAGTGCTCGGTGGCGAACAGGGCGGGTGCCGGTTCGCGGACGGGTTCAGGGGACGGGGTGCCGCCTTCCCGGTCTGCGCGGCCGGTAGCGAGCCGATACAGCCGCTGTGCGTGTTCGTCGGCGGTGCCCCACAACACGCTCGAGTTCAGCGCCCGGCGGTAGTACAGGTGGGCGGTGTGCTCCCAGGTGAAACCGATGCCTCCGTGCACCTGGACGTTCGTCGCGGTGGCGAGGCCGGCAGCGTCGCCGCACGCGATCGCCGCGATGGCCGCTGCCTCGGCGAGCTCGTCGTCGGTGCCCTCCTCGACCGCCCACACCGCGTGTGCGACAGCGGAGTCGGCCAGTTCCACGGCCACGGCCACCTCGGCGAGCATGTGCTTCACGGCCTGGAACTCGCCGATGAGGCGGCCGAACTGCACACGTTCCTTCGCGTAGGCCACCGCGGCGTCGAGGCACGCGCGGGCGACGCCGAGACTGTCGCAGGCCAGCGCGACGAGAGCCCGATCGCGTACGCGGCCCGGTTCGGGCCGGTCGGTGAGCAGGGTGGCCGGGGCGTTCTCGGCGTGGATACGGGCCAGACCCCGGGTGGCGTCGGTGCTCTCCATCGGTTCGACCGTCAGATGGACACGGTCGACTGCGTAGAGCCCCAGGGCTCCGTACCGGTCGACGGCATGGATCAGGAGCGTGTCCGCCACCGTTCCGTCGAGCACGAAATCGGCCCGGCCCGTGAGGGTCACGCCTGCGCCTCCCTCGGCTGCGCGGAAGGCGCTCTCGGCGGACTGCGCGTCGCACTCGTCCCCGGGGACCACCGTGGCGACGATCCGTGTGCCCGAGGCGATCCCTTCGAGGAGGTCCCCGGCGAGGGGGTGCTCGGTGCAGCGGGTGAGAGCCGCGGCGGCGACGACAGCGCCGAGGACCGGGACGCGGGTCAGTTCCGCACCGAGGGTTTCGAGAACGGCGGCCACGGTGGCGAAGGAGGTGCCGAGACCGCCGAGGTTCTCGGGGACGGCGAGAGCGCCGATGCCGATCTCGCGGCCGAGCACGGACCACAGTTCGCGGTCGAGGGCACCGTCACGGTAGACCCGATCGGTCCGCCCGTCGACCGGGTCGGCCCGGCCGACGGCGGCTCGGATGGTGTCGACGAGGAGCGCCGTGTCCTCCGCGCCGGTCGCGCTCGAGAGAATCATGGTGTCGCCTTTCCTGGGGATGCCGGCCGTGGGGCTGCTGCCGGCGTCGGGATCTGCTCAGTCCGAGGACGGAAGGGGCCGGGCCTGCTTCTCGGCGAGAACCGCGTCGCCGATCGCGAGGGGTCCGGTGCCGGGACGTACGCACAGCACCTCGACTCCCCCACCCTCGTATCGCTTGCCGATGAGAAGACCCTGGTCCGTCGCCGCGCCGGCGGCCGGCGCCGCATCGGCGGACATCGGTTCGCCCCCGCACAGCAGGGGTCCGGTCACCGTGCCGTCGATTCGGACGACCACGACTTCGGCACCGCACACGGGGCTCTTGAGACGTTCTCCGACCTTCATGTTTCTTTCCTCTCGTGTCCGGGACCGGTTCGGGTCTCCGGAAGGCTCGTCGGGCACCGGAGGCGGCGCTGCCGACGGCGGCGGGTATCGGTGGGTTCTACTGGCTGGAGCCGAACAACTGCGCGAACTCGGCGCGGAAGGCCTCGGTCTCGTCGGCGGTGACGACCCGGCTGTTGACCCAGATGTCGTCCGCGGATGTCGCGGCCGTGGAGATGTCGGGCAGCACGGAGCCGGCGCGGTCGGCGACGGCTTCCTGACCGGCCTTGGTCACCAGGAAGTTCGCGAACAACTGTGCGGCGTTGGGGTGCGGTGCGGTCGCCGGGATCCCGGTGAGGAAGGGTGCCCCGAAGACCGGTGAGGGCAGACCGGAGTCGACCGGAGCTCCGGCTTCCTTCTCCGCGGTGAGCGGCATGGTGTAGATGGCCGCGGCGATCTCACCGGAGGTCAGTGCCTGGGCCATCGCCTGGGCGCCCGGGTAGGTGCGGGGCTTCTGACCGGCGAGCTTCTCGACGTAGTCGGGTGAGACCGTGTCCCCCAGGAAATCGTAGAAGTCCACGATGGCGGACGACACCGGCAGCATCACGCCGATCTTCCCGTCCGCGAGGGCGGGGTCGAGCAGGTCCTCGTATCCGTCGACGCCGTCCGGGACCCGGGAGATGTTCCAGCCGTAGGTGAGGACCGCGGCCGACGAGAGGAAGATCCGGTCGTCGTCCCGCAGGAACTTCTCGCGGTCGAACTCGGCGGCGTCGAAGGCGGGGCCGGTGACGGGGACGAAGTAGTCCTCGGCCAGCCGCGTGTCCACCCAGGGCCGGGAGGCGGTGGCGATGACATCGGCCGTGTGGCGACCGGTCTCCGCCTCCGCCGCCAGCTTGGTCTGGAGGTTGGCGTCGTTGTCGCGGACGATCTCCACCCCGATGCCGTACACCGACTCGAATCGGGCCGCGAGTTCCTGGAGGTTGTCCGTCGGTTGCCCGGTGAGATAGGTGACCGAGCCTTCCTGCTTCGCGGCCTCGACCAGCTCCTCCCAGGCACTGTCGCCGGCCGGACCGAGATCCTCCGCGGACACCTCCGTGGTACCGGACCCGCACGCAGCAGCAGCGAACGTCACTGCGGCGATGCCGATTCCGGCAAGCGAGCGACGAAGCGACGGAAATCTCATGGCAGACCTTTCGATTTTCTGAAGAGTCGAGCGACCGTGCGCCGGAGGACGCATGGGCGATGCGGTGGGACGGCCGGGATGCTCAGCTTCCGGAGGCGACCCGGCCGTGGACGCGATTTCGCGCCTCGCGCCAGGTCAGGCCACGGTCTGCACGAGCCTCCGCGGGGAGTCCGAGAAGTCGTTCCGCGACGATGTTGCGCTGGATCTGATCCGACCCGCCGGCGATGCTGTAACCGGGGGCGCCGAGAACGTGCGCATTCCATTCGTAGGTACCGGGAATGCCGGTGTCCGCGATGAGGTTACGCCCCAGCACCGTCCGTGCCGCAGCGGAGACCGCGGCGAGCTTGTCGACCCATTGGATCTTGCGGACGGATCCGATCGCCGAGGGCGCTGCTCCGCCGTCACGGGCCTGACGGTCGCGCAGTAGGTCCACCGCGGCGAGTTGCTGGCGCAGGTACACCCGGGCCAGTTGCTCACGCACACGCGGGTCCTCGTCGCGCCCGAGGCGCCGGGCCGTGGCCACGAGCTGATCGAACTGCCCGCCGACATTCGCGGTGTTGGAGCCGCCTTCGCGTTCGAAGGCGAGTGTGGTCAGGGCGACGGACCACCCCTTGCCCACCTCCCCGAGACGAAGACTGTCGGGGATGCGGACCCGGTCGAGGAAGACTTCGTTGAAGCTGCTGCCCCCGGACATCTGCCGGATCGGGCGGATCTCGACACCGGGAGCGTCGAGTGGGATCAGGAATGCGGTCATGCCCTGATGCTTGGGCTGGTCGGGATCGGTGCGGGCGATGAGTTCGCCCCATTCGGCGAACTGCGCTCCCGACGTCCAGACCTTCTGCCCCGAGACGATCCAGTCGTCACCGTCCCGGACCGCGCGTGTTCCGAGATTTGCGAGGTCGGAGCCGGCGTCGGGTTCGGAGAACAGTTGGCAGGCAAGCAGTTCGCCACGAAGCATCCGTGGCAGGAACTGCTGCTTCTGCTCGTCGGTACCGAGGAGCCTGATGGTGGGGGCGATGAGGTGCAGGGTGACCGAGACGAGCTCGTGCGGCGGGAGCGGGCACAGTTCGTTCTCGATGCGCGCGAAGGCTTCCGCGACCTCGGTTCCGGTCTCCGTGCCGCCGTATTCGCTCGGCCATCCGAGCGCACCGTAGCCGGCGTCGAACTTCTCGCGCTGCCAGGTGCGGTGGCGGTCGAGGAGCGCCCGCTCCTCGTCTTCGGGGAGATCGTGGAAGACCGAGACGTCGTACTCGTCGTCGCGGACGGTGAACGACAGTCGGGCCAGGGTGTCGGCCACCCAGGTGCGGGCGCGGGTCTCGAATTCCGAGAGGGACATGAATACTCCACTGGCTGAGATCGTCCCGGGTGGGGCGATCGGGCTGTTGGTCGGTCCGCGGCCGGTGGCAGAAGCTACCCGCTCGGCATCCATTAGGAACATACGTATATTAACGGAGATTTAGGTCACAGTCCAGTGATGCGAGAGATGCGTGTCACCTCTGCCACGGACCGGGAACCGGCCGCGAACCGCCGGTGCCGGCCCGCCCCGGAGGGCATGGACCGGCACCTGGGACTCGAGGACGTCAGTCCAGGTTGTAGAGCGCCGCGGCGTTGTCGTGCAGGATCTTTCGTGCGTCCGCCTCGGAGAGGTGTGCGAAGTTGCGACGCAGGTAGTCGTCCGGCCGCACGGCATCGCTCGCCGGCCCCGGGGACATCGAGGTCGGGTGCGGGTAGTCCGTCTCGTAGAGCACGTTGTCGGCACCGAGCTGCTCGATCGCGCTGCGCGCCGAATCCTGCTCGAACCAGAAGCAACCGTAGATCTGCCGCTTGAAGTACTCGCTGGGCAGAAGCTCGTAGTTCGGGTGCTCCTTGTGCACGCCACTGTTCCGCCACTGCCAGTCCATGCCCTCGAGCGCGAACGGCATCCAGCCGATGCCCGACTCCACGGAGACGAACTTCAGTTCGGGGAACCGATCGCAGATGCCGCCGAAGATGAGCTGCGAGATCGTGCGGGCATTGTCCATGAAGAACGAGATGCCCATCATGCCGTAGTTGGCCGCCACACCGTTGCTCTCGTGCCCGAAGCCGCTCAGATCGACCTCGCCCGAGGCGATGTGGAAGTTGATCGGCAGCTTCTTCTCCTGCGCGGACGCCCACAGCCGGTCCCAGTACGGATCGGTCAGTACCGGCAACCCGAATGCGGCCGGGTTCTGCGTGAACACCAGGCCCTTGTGCCCGGCAGCCGCGACCCGCTCGACCTCGGCGATGGTCGCCTCCATGTCCCAGAAGGGCAGGATGCCCACCGGGACGTAGCGACCGGGTGCGAACTGGGCCCATTCGGTGAGGTAGTCGTTGTAGGCACGGACACATTCGAGCTGCAGTTCGTTGGATCCGTTGGACTGCAACGTCTTCTGGCTGAAGACCGCGACGTTCGGGTACAGGATCTGGGCGTGGATGCCGTAATCGTCCATCAGCGCCAGACGCTTGGCGGGATCCCACGACCGCGGATCGGTGTCGGCGAAGCGCGGCGGGCAGCTCGGCGGGTACTCGTGCCAACCGGCCATCGCGGGCGCGCCGACGGCGCTCATGCGGGTACCGGAGACGAACCACGCCTCGTCGCCGCGCTGTTCGTCCCACCGCACGTGGGGAACGAGATCGCCCCACTTCTTCGACATCCGGGACGTCCACAGGTCCGGCGGTTCGACGACATGGGTATCGGTATCGATGATCTTGATATCGCGAAGGTCGTACACGAGAACTCCTCCTTGTGGAGATCGGGAAGTGGAAATTCGGGTGCGCACGTGCGCGGGAAGGGCGGCGACGTCCGGTCGCAGCCGGGAAAGGTTCTGTGATCGCCCGGAAGGGGCCTACTTGATCGCGCCGGCGATCTTGAGTTCGACGATGCGGTCCCAGTCCAGACCGTGCTCGAGCAGCACCTCGTCGGTGTGCTCGCCGTGATGCGGGGCTCGTGTCAGTGTCGGGGCCTCGCCGCCGAAGGAGGTCGGTGCCGTCACCATGTCCAGGGTCCGCCCGTCCTCGTATTCGACGGTGCGGACGAAGCCGTTCGCCAGGGCCTGCGGATCGGACAGCACGTCGATCGGCTTGCGGAAGACGTCCCACTGCCCTTCCTGCTTGCCCAGGATGTCGGTCCACTCCGCGAGGGTGCGCTGCTCGAAGATCTCCGTCAGGATCGCCGTGCACTCACGGGAATTGCGGGCGCGGTCCTCGAAGGTCGCGAACCGCGGGTCGTCGATCAGGTGGGACAGGCCGATCGCCTCGCACAGGCCGGGCCAGAACTTCTGGCTCTGCAGCAGCGCGAGATGGATGTAGCGGCCGTCGCTGGTGCGGTAGATGTTGGAGACGGGATTGACCGGGTTGTGGCGGTCGGGATACGGCAGCTCGTCGGCACCGACCATCTGGCAGCCCGCGATCGTCGCCTGCATCGCCCAGGCACCGACCGAGAACAGCGACGTGTCGACGACGATGCCCTCACCGGTGCGTTCGCGGTGGAGCAGACCCGCCGCGATACCGCCGGCCAGGGCCATTCCGCTCTGGGAGTCACCGAAGGCCGGACCGGGCATGTTGGCGGGCCAGTCCAGATCGTCCGGGGCGATGGATCCGGCAGCACCCGAGCGCGCCCAGTAGGTGATGCCGTCGAAACCGCCCTTGTCGCTGTCCGGGCCGGCGACGCCCTGAGCGGTGCCGCGGGCGTACACGATCCGCGGATTGCGCGCGAAGATGTCGTCGACGTCGATACCCAGCTTGGCGCGCGCGTCGGGCAGGAAGTTCGTCATGAAGACGTCGGCGGATTCGACGAGCTTCATGAGTACCTCGCGGCCCTCGGGGTGGGCGATGTCCAGTGCGACGGCACGCTTTCCGCGGTTGTTGATCTCGAACAGGCTCGCGAGGCCGTCGACCTGGGCGGGGACTCCCCAGGCTGCGGTGGAGCGGGTGGGGTCGCCGAAATCCGAGTGTTCGATCTTGACGACGTCGGCTCCCCAGTCGGAGAGGATCGCGGCCGCCGAGGGGACGAACGCGTACAGCGCCACCTCTACGACCTTGATCCCGTTCATCACCGTGGTCATCGAGTGTTCTCCTTCGTCGTCTCACGGCCACGAGAGGCCGCGCACAGCATGGGAAGTGAGCGCCGAGCGACTCCGTGAGATGCGGGTCGGGAATTCGGCGGAAGCTCGAACGCGAGCTGAAAACACCGTAACTATAGCAATGTTTTGTGCGTTGTACATCACAATTTTTCGGGAGGTCGCGAGGCGACGCCACGCAGGGCGGGTCAGTAGAGAGACTCACCCCCGTCCACCACGAGGTTCGTGCCGGTGACGAACGCCGAATCCGGACCCGCGAGATACAGTGCGGCAGCGGCCATGTCCGCCGGGGTGCCGGCCCGGCCCATGGGGACCGTCGCGGCGCGCTCGTCGAACAGGTTGTTGCGGTCCTGGGCGAGCGGGGTCGCCGTGATGCCGGGCGACAGCGCATTGACGCGCACCCCGGTGGGCGCGAGTTCGTAGGCCGCGAGGCGGACGAGCTGGTTCAGGCCGGCCTTCGAGGTGCCGTAGGGAACGAGCGAGGGGCGCGCGCCGAGGGCGCGGATCGAGGAGACAACGACGATGGACCGGTTCTCGTCCGTACGCTCGACCATGGATCGCGCCGCCGCCTGCACACAGAGGAACGTCCCCGTCAGGTTCAGGTCGATGCAGTCCTGCCATTGCCGCGGCGTGAGCTCGAGGAAGGGCACCACGCTCCCGCTCCCGGCATTGGCGACGAGTACGTTGAGCGGCCCGTTCCGGTCCTCCGCGGTCTCGAACATCGCGGCGATGGAGTCCGCGTCGCTGATGTCCGCGACGACGCCGGAGACCCGGTCCGCGGCCTCGCACCGCCTCTGCAGTCTCTCGACCGCCGCGTCGAGCACTTCGGGCCGACGTGCCGCGAGGGAGACCGTCGCACCGGCATCGAGCAGACGCTCGGCGATGCCGTAGCCGATGCCCTCGCTCCCTCCGGTCACAAGGGCGTGTTGCCCGACGAGAGCGCCCGCGCCGGTGTAGTTCACAGAATCTCCGGGTATACGTGTGTTCTGAGTCATAGAGAGTGGTATAACATCAACTAACCGAAACATACATATATTTCTTGGTAGCCCTCAACGCCGGGCTTCCTCCCTATACTCGGCCGCACGCTCACCCCCGCTCGGACGAGTGCGGGCCCCCGCAGAGACGACGAGGACACCATGACCCGCAACTTCACGAGTTCGCAGTCGGACACCGCCGCGCGACGACGCGCGGTAGCCATGACTCGCACCGAGAAGGTCTCGCGCACAGTGGCACGCATGGTCGCCAAGGAGATCGCCGACCGGCAGCTCGCTCCCGGTTCGGCCCTCGAAGCCGAGTCCGAGATGGCTCGCCGCTTCGGCGTCGGCCGCGCCTCCGTCCGCGAAGGGCTACGACTGCTCGAGGCGCAGGGCCTGGTGACGGTTCGACAGGGCCTCGGCGGTGGACCCATCGTCTCCGAACCCACGGGGAGTGAATTCGGCGACACGCTGTCGATGTACCTGCAGGCCAAAGGTGTTCGCTTCCGAGAGGTCGCCGAGGCCGCACTGGAGATGGAGGGCCTCGCCGCAGCGATGCTCGCCGACCGTGTCGCTGCCGGCGAGGACGTCGATCTCGACGCGCTGGCGGGCAAGCACATCGTGCCGGAGATGACCGACGACGAGGTCGTCGCCACCGCGGTCGGCTTCCACCAGACACTGCGGGAGATGTCCGGCAACTACGTGCTGACCCTCACCGGATCGGCGCTCGCGCACATCTACACCTTCCGCATGCTCGAGGCACACCCCGACGTCTGGGACGACGAGGAACGCGAGGGCTTCGAAGGTCCGCACAAGGCGATCCACCATGCCATCGCCGCCGGCGACTCGGAACGCGCCCGCCGCCTGGCCCGCGAACACATGCGTGAGGTCATCGATCACCTCTCCGCTCTCAACCCCCGGATGCTGGACGAACGCGTGGACTGGCGCTGAGCCCTCCCCTTCGGCGACGACCTGCATCCGGGCATCCGCCCGCGACCTGAACATCGATCACCCACGGCCCGGCGTGCCCGCGTGGCCGCCGGATCGCCGACGCAGGTCGCCGTACCGAACCGGAGCTCCGCGTGTCGTCGAAAGCTGTTTCCGATCCGAGGCATCCACGCCCACGCATCGCGCTCCCCCGCGCGGCGTGGGCCATCTCGTTCGCCACCGTCGGTGTCTTCATGGGCATCGGCGTCGTGAGTCCGATCCTTCCGTCCCTGGCCGACGAACTCGGTGGATCCCCCGCTCAGGTCTCCTTGCTGTTCACCAGCTACATGGCGGTGATGGGCCTGGCGATGGTCGTCACGGGCTGGATCTCGAGCCGCACGGGGGTGCGCGCCACCCTCCTGGTCGGCCTGGCCCTGATCGCGGCGGCCGCGGTGGGCTCGAGTGCATCGTGGGCACTGGGGCCGATCATCGGTTTCCGCGCGGGCTGGGGACTCGGCAACGCACTGTTCGTCGCGACGGCCCTGGCCGCGATCGTGGCCGCGATGCCGGGACAGCGGTCACGCGCGATCACCTACTACGAGGCCGCGGTGGGAGCCGGCATCGCCACCGGTCCGCTCGTCGGCGGTCTCCTCGGGCAGATCTCGTGGCGGGCCGCCTTTCTCGGATCCGCACTTCTGGTCGCCCTGTCCTTCGCCCTTCTGGCGGTCGTACTTCCCCGCACCCCGCGTGCGGCCGAACCGACTTCGCTCGTCGCGCCGTTCCGTGCCCTCGCCCATCGCGGCCTGTTCTCGGTCGCGGCGGTGTCGTTGCTCTACCATCTCGGGCTCTTCACGGTGTTCTCCTACGCACCGTTCGTACTCGGGTTCTCACCCGCGCACACGGGTTTCGTGTTCTCCGGTTGGGGCGTCTGCCTGGTCTTCGCGTCGGTCGTGGCCGCACCTCGTCTGCGGGGATCGGTCGGTGCCGTGCCGACCGTTGCAGCGTCACTGGCCTTGTTCGCGACGACGATCGCGCTCGTCGCGGTCTTCACCGAGAACAGAGCTGTCGTGACGGTCTGCATCGTCGTCTCCGGGCTGTTCGTCGGCGTGCTCAACGCTCTGGTGACCGAGATCGGCATGCACGTCTCCCCCGTCGACGGCGCCACAGCTGCGGCGAGCTACAGTTTCGTCCGCTTCGGCGGGGGCGCCTGCGCGCCGTGGCTGGCCGGATGGCTCGGGGAGGCCACCACTCCGTCCGTGCCTTTCGCCGCGGCGGCGGGCGCGACCGCACTCGGACTGGGCGCCCTCGCCTTCGGCCGGAAGCGCCTGCCTCCGCGACCCCGGCCTGATGTTTCCGGTGAGGGCGGCCCCGATCGAGCGACAGTGGGGAGTCCCTCTACGATCCGGGGGTGACGTGGGCCACTCCACACGCTATGCTCTCTAACATCATAAATATGACGATGTTTTGGTCGTCGATTCTTCTTCTGCTTCCGGCACGAAAGGCCTCGTCATGAGCGAACCTTCCCTCGGATCCGGTTCCGTCGTCGTCACCGGTGGAACCGGTGGTCTCGGTACCGCGGTCACCGAACGTCTCCTCGCCTCAGGCTCGCGGGTCGTCGTCCCGTGGTACGACGAGGCCGAAGCCGACCGGTTGACACCCCACCCCGATCTCGTCCTCGTCAAGGCCGACCTGTCCGACGAGAACGACGTCGAGCGCGTGCTCGGCCTCGCCACCGCGGACGAATCCCGCCCGTTGACCGGCCTGGTCAACCTCGTCGGGGGCTTCCACTCGGGTAGCCGCGTGCACGAGACACCCGTGGAGGTGCTCGACGCCCAGCTCTCCCTCAACCTGCGGATCGCCTATCTCGTGACCCAGGCCGCACTGCCCGAACTCATCCGACGCGGCGGCGGATCCGTCGTGTGCATCGGGTCGGCCGCCGCGACCCGCCCGTTCCCGGGAGCCGCCGGCTACATCGCCTCCAAAGCCGCTGTCGCGGCGCTGGTCCAGAGCATGGCGGTCGAGTACGCACCCGACGCCATCCGCGTCAACGGTCTCGTGCCGTCGATGATCGACACCCCTGCCAACCGCAGCGCGATGCCGAACGCCGACACCTCGTCGTGGGCCCGCCCGGCCGACATCGCCGACGTCATCACCTTCCTGTTGAGCGACGCGTCCCGCTCGGTGACCGGCGCGCTGATCCCCGTCACCGGAACCACATCCGATCGCTGATCCCGGTCCCCGATGCAAAAGGACCCCGCGGTCGAATCCGCGGGGTCCTTTTGCATCCGGTCCACCGGAGAAGCGGGTTCACCGGAGATACGCGGGAGATCGCACACCGAGCCGGTCCGCGAGGGCCGCGAGATTCTCACGTCGCTCCGCGACGGTGGCGCCCCTCCATCCCGCATCCGCCCACACGACCAGATCGTCCAGTCCACGATCCCGGTAGCGTTCGAGATCGGCCGCCGTCGTCGCCTCGGTGACCTCGACTCGCACATAACACGGGAACTCGGCGTTCCCACAGGTTTCCGTGCGATGCCGGCGCAGGACACCGACCAGCTCCACCGCTTCCTCGAAGGTCGGCGTGCCCGAGGAGATCCAGGCGTCACCGAGACGCGCCGCACGATCCAGTGCACGAGGACCGTTGCCCCCGTACACGACCGGCACGGCCACTGCTCGCGGGTGCAACCGCACCTCGTCGAACCGGTAGTGGCTGCCCTCGTGGGAGAACGACTCGCCGGCCCACGCCTTCCGCAGGATCTCCACGCATTCGTCGGTGCGCGAGAACCTCCCCGCGAAGGGCACGTCGAGGGCGGCGAACTCCTCGGCGAGCCACCCCGCGCCGACACCGAACAACAACCGCCCACCGCTCAGTTCCTGCAAGGTGATCGTGGTACGCGCGGTGTGCAAGGGATGACGCAGCGCCGTGACGTGGACGGCCGTACCGAGTTTCAACCGCTCGGTCACCGCCGCGATCGCCGCGTGCAGCGCGAGCGGATCGGTGAGTTCGGTGGTGTCGTCGACGATCGGTCCCGAATGGTGCTGGCGGGTTCCCGTCGAGGGATGGTCACTCGTGTACGAGGTCGGGTGCAACACGTGCTCCCCCAGCCACAGCGCGTCGAATCCGAGTTCGTCGGCGGTGCGGGCCAGTTCGAGCGCGTCGAGCGGCGTGATTCCGTAGGTGCACAATCCGATGGTGGGCACGTCTTCTCCTCGTGGTCGGGAACGGAGACAGGGCACGCCCGGGCGGTTCGCACCACCGGACGTGCCCCGGGCGGAGAGGATCTCCGCTCATGCAGGAAGCAGGCCGAGCGCTCGGCGCGCGAGCGGCGCGACGAGCTCCCCTCGCTGTCCCATCCGCGGATCGGTGGTCTCTCCACGGACGAACCGCGCATAGAGCTGCTGCAGGATGACCACGGTCTTCCAGCAACCGAAGGCCTCGTACCAGTCGATGCGCGAGAGATCGAGATCGCTGCCCGATGCGTAGCGCTCGACGATCTCCACCCGCGACGGCAGATCGAGCGCGTGCATACCGGGAACGACGATGAACGCCGCGTCCGAGTCGGGAGCCACGGTCCGGTCCGGCCAGTAGTTGAGCAGGGTGCCCAGGTCCACGAGCACATCACCGGTCGTGGCCATGTCCCAGTCGAACACCGACTTCACCCGGTCGGGGTCGCCGTGCGGGAACTGGCAGTTGTCGACCTTGTAGTCGTTGTGCACGATTCCGGCCCGCTGACTCGCAGGGACATCGGCCCGGATCCGACGGCCGACCTCCTCGACGAGAGCGGCGACCTCACGGTCGAAGACGTACTCGGCGACGGCATCCCACCGCGACGACCACCCGGCGACCTGCCGTTCCAGGTATCCCTCCGGCCGGCCGAGATCGGCGAGATCGCACGACGCCGGATCGACGGCATGCAGGTCGGCGAGCCCGTCGACCACGGCGAAGCCGATCCGCCGACCGGCGTCCGGGTACTGCCCCATCGACTCCGGGATCTCGTCCCACACCACGATCCCGTCGCGGTACTCGGAGACGAAGAACTCGGCGCCCACGACCGAGGTGTCGGCACAGTGCAGCAGCGCACGCGGAGCCCGGTCGTACGCGCGGTACAGGCGGGAGAGCACCCGATGCTCACGCGCCATGTCGTGCGCGCCGCGTGCGATCTGCCCGAAGGGAGGACGGCGCACGACCAGCAGGCGGTCACCGAAGGCGACCCGGTAGGTCAGATTCGCCGAACCGCGCGGGAACTGCAGCACCGAGAACTCCCCGTCGAGCCCGTCGAGGTTCGACCGTAGGTAGGCCTCGAGCGCGTCCCAGTCCAGTTCCTCCCCGGCACGGACGGGCGCGATCTCGACCCGCGGTTCCTCCACACCCTCGACGCGCGCCCCTTCGGCGACACCCGTCATCACTGCACCCCCAGCGCCGGCAACCCGAACTTGGCCTCTGCCGCAGCATCCAGGGCGAGCAGGTGGGTCGACGGGAACAGCCCCTCGGCCGGCGTCGCCGTCTTCAGCAGCTGCTTGGCGATCTGCTGCTTGTGCAGCTCGGTCGCACCGTCCGCCAGGCCCATGTGGTAGCTCTCGAGCAGCCACTTGCCGAACGGCATCTCGGTGGAGATACCGAGCGAACCGTGCAGCTGGATCGCGCGGGAGACGACGTTGTTGAGGACCTTCGGCATCACCATCTTCACGGCGGAGATGTCGGCGATGACCTTCTTGTAGTCGTCGAGCCGATCGATCTTCCACGCGGTCCGCAGCACGAGCAGGCGGAACTGCTCGAGTTCGACCCACGACTCGGCGATCATGTCCTGCACCAACTGCATGTCGGCGAGCGAACGGCCGCGCGTCTGCCGCGACACGGCACGTTCGAGCATCATGTCCAGCGACGCCTTGACCAGGCCGACCGTGCGCATCGCATGGTGGATCCGTCCGCCGCCCAGACGTGTCTGTGCGACCGCGAAGCCCTCGCCCTCCTCCCCCAGGAGGTGATCGGCCGGGACCCGCACATCGGTGTATCGGATGTAGGCGTGCGTGCCCTCGGACTCCTGATGACCCCAGACACCGACGTTCCGGACGATCTCGATGCCCGGCGTGTCCATCGGGACGACGAACATCGACGCCCGCTTCGTCCGGGGAGCCTCGGGATCGGTCACGGCCATCACGATGAGGAAGGACGAGAACCGTGCGTGCGAGGAGAACCACTTCTCACCGTTGATGACGTAGTGGTCGCCGTCGCGCACTGCACGGGTGACGAAGCTGGTCGGATCGGACCCGCCCTGGGGTTCGGTCATCGAGTAGCAGGATGCGATCTCGCCGTCGATGAGCGGCTGCAGGTAGCGTTCCTTCAGCTCCGGTGTGCCGTAGTGCGCGAGGATCTCGGCGTTACCGGAATCCGGCGCCTGGCAGCCGAACACCACCGGACCGCTGTGGGTGGCACCCAGGATCTCGTTGAGCAGTGCGAGTTTGAGCTGCCCGTAGCCCGGACCGCCGAGCTTCGGGCCGAGATGGCAGGCCCACAGCCCCTTCTCCCGCACGATGTCCTGCAGCGGCCGGATGAGCTTGTTGCGCGTCGGGTCGGTCACGTCCCACGCGTGCTCGATGACGCGGTCGACGGGGGCGACCTCCTCCTTCACGAAGGTCTGCACCCAGTCCAGCTTCTCCTGGAACTCCGGGTCCGTTTCGAAATCCCATGCCATGTCGATCGTCTCCTACCGTGTGATGAAAGTTCTCGTCGGCGAACCGGTCGCCGATTCAGCGTGTGAGGACGGTGCACGCGCTGATGCCCGGCGCCCCGTACACGTGGGTGAATCCGACCTTGGGGTCGCCCGGCACCTGCCTGTCCCCCGCCGCACCGCGCAGCTGCACGACGTTCTCGTAGACCTGACGCAGACCGGTCGCGCCGATCGGTTCCCCGTTCGCGAGGCATCCCCCGTCGGTGTTGACCGGTATCGCTCCGCCGATCTCGGTGGCGCCGGAGCGGATGAGTGTCTCCTGCTCCCCGTGCTTACACAGTCCCGTCTCCGCCAGGTGCATGATCTCCGCACCTGCCTCGGTGTCCTGGATCTGCGCCACGTCGATGTCGCTCGGGTCGATCCCCGCCGCTTCGAAGGCCGCGCGGGAGGCGGTCACCGTCGGCCCGTCGGCACGTTCGGGTGAGGTCCACGGACTGAACACCTCGAACGAACCGAACAGCCGCGAGCGCAGTTCGGCGGCCTCGAGGAAGACCGGGGTGTCGGTGTAGCGGTGGGCGCGGTCGGCGCGGGCGAGCACGAGCGCGACCCCGCCCTCTGCCGGCGAGCAGAACATGTACTGCGTGAGCGGGTCGTTGACCATCGTCGACCCGGCGATCTCCTCCTCGCCGAGCGGAGTTCGCCGCCAGGCGTGCGGGGCGAGCGAGCCGTTGCGGAACGCCTTGGCCGCCACCGTGGCCAGCAGCGATTTCGGCAGTCCGTGCTCGACGAGGTACCGCTGGATCTTCATGGCGAAGAACTGGGTGGTGACCATCATCCCGGTCTCGCCGTACCAGCGACCCAACCCGTTGTCCTCGGGACGAGGGTTGAATGCTCCGCGAGGATGCTTGTCGAAGCCGACGACGAGACCGAGATCGGACTCGCCGGACCGGATCCGGCTGACCGCCGAGGTCAGGGCGCTACCACCGGTGGCGCAGCCGTTGGAGACGTTGACGAAGGGCAGCCCGGTCAGGCCCAGGGTCGACACGAGGGTGTCGGCGTTGCCGGCGGAATCGCTGCCGCCGTAGGCGAACTGGATGTCCTCGAACTCGACCCCGGCGTCGGCCATCGCCTGCCGGGCCGCGTAGGCGCCCTGGTCCAGGCCGCTCACGCCCTCGGTGCGGCCGAACCTGTGTATACCGATACCGACGATCGCGACCTTCATGCCGCCTCCTCCTTGCTCGGTGCGAATGCGAAGGTGACGACCTCGGTGCCGTCGTCGTCGACGTGGTTGACGATGCTGCACAACCGCATCGGCATACCGATCTCCAGCGATTCCGGGTCGTTCACGGTGAGGCGGGATTCGACGATCACGTCACCGAGATCGATGTAACCGACCCCGAAGGGGGTGAACGGTTCGGTGTGCAGGAAGGGCCTCTTCGGGGCGAACGACTGCACGGTGTAGGACCAGAGCACCCCCTCGGTGGGCAGTGCCTCGGGGTTCATCTCCGCGGCCCCGCAGCGGGGGCAGCTGTGCTGGATCGGGAAGGTGACGGTCGAGCAGCGCGAGCAGCGGGCGCCGCGCAGCGCGACGTTCGGGTCGTCGTCGACGAACAGGACCGGATCGATCGGGCGGGTGGGTGCCGTGGTCATTCGTCCTCCCCGGTTACGGCGCTCGCACGCTCGGTGTCGATCTCCCAGACCGGCAGCACCACAGGGTTTCCGGCCGCGTCCTCGCCGAGGTCCTCGAAGGTGCAGCGGACCGGGGTTCCGGCGGTGACGTCGGCGCGGCCGGGCAGGTTGCCGATCAGGCGCACGCCGGCCTGCTCTCCGTCGAGGTCGACGACGATCACGGTGTACGGGACCGGGAACAGCGGGTGGACCTGATGTTCGACGACGGTGTGGCTGTACACGGTGCCGGTGTGGGGCGCCGGCTTCCACGACACCTCGGTGCTCGCGCAGTACACGCATCGCGGGCGCGGCAGGTGGATGCGTCGCCCGCAGTCCTCGCAGGTGAGGATCTCGATGCGGCGCTCGGCAGCGGCGGAGAAGAAGCCGGCGCTGCCCCGTTCGGTGACGAGGGGACGAAGACGGTCGGTGGTCGCCGCGCTCGCGGCTGCTGCGGCGCTCATGCCGCCACCAGGATCAGCGCGGACGCCGCCGGGGGCGGGGCCGAGGTGACCAGGGAGACCTGCGCACCCTCGACCTGGCTCGTGGAGGTACCGCGGATCTGCCGCACCCCTTCGACGACGTGGTTCATTCCGTGGATGTATCCCTCGGACATGTGTCCTCCGCTGGTGTTGATCGGTATCGCTCCACCGAGGTCGATCTGGCCCTCGGCGAGGAAGTCGCCGGTGTCGCCGCGCTTGCAGAACCCGTAGTCCTCGAGCTGGATGAGGGCCGTGATCGAGTAGCAGTCGTAGATCTGCGCGACGTCGACGTCCGCGGGACCGAGACCGGCCCGGCTGTAGAGCGTGTCCTGGCATTCCCGCGACGGCAGGGCGGTGATGTCCTCACGCATGAGCGTCGGGTACATCAGGCCCGGCTGGGGGTGGCGGCAGGTCGACATCGCGACCGACCGGATGAGTGCCGGCGTCTGCCGCAGGTCCTTGGCCCGTTCGGCGGTGGTGACGACAACCGCTGCGGCACCGTCGGTTTCGAGGCAGTAGTCGAACAGGCGCAGGGGCGACGACAGCATGCGCGAATCGAAGTAGTCGTCGAGCGTCATCGTCCGGTCGTACATCTGGGCGGCCGGATTCGCATTGGCGCGCTTGCGGGTCACCAGCGCGATCTGCGCGAGCTGCTCGGAGGTCAGGCCGGTCTCGGTCATGTAGCGCTGAGCCATGAGCGCGAAGTACTGGCCGGACGACAGCAGCCCGTACGGGCCGAAGAACTCCTCGAAGGACTCGTTGCCGCCCACCTCGGGGGTGACGACCGGAGACAGGCCGAACCGACGGCCCGAGCGGCCGTTGAGCGAACGGAACACGACGACGGTGGTCGCCTGTCCGCTCATGATGGCGGCGACGGCCTGGGCGACCATCGCGGCCGGCCCCGAACCACCCGGGCCGGCTTCGCCCCAGTAGGTCAGGTGCGGGACACCGAGGCCGTCGGCGAGCGCCGCACACGAGACGAGATCCATATCGTTGCGGACGACGCCGTCGACGTCGGCCGGGGTCAGTCCGGCGTCCGCGAGGGCCGCCGCGGCGGCCTCGACGGCGAGCGCTGTGACGGAGACACCGGAATCCTTGGAGAACGCGGTGGTTCCGATTCCTGCAATGGCGCAGGCATCCCTGCGCCAGGTCGGGTCGGTGGACATGTGTGGGTCACCTCTGTGTCGTGCCCGCCGCAGCGGGCGGGGAGTCAGTTCGCGGTCAGTCCGCCGTCGGCGGCGATCGCCGCGCCGGTCACGAAGGAGGAGTCGTCGGACAACAGGAAGGCCACCACCGACGCCATCTCGGCCGGGTCCGCCGAACGTCCGAGCGCGGTGTTCTCCACCACGCGACTGCGGGTCGCCTCGGGCTCGGGGCCCTGCAACGCCTGCGAGTTCACGCGCAGGCCCGTTCGCACCAGGCCGGGGCACAGGCAGTTCGCCCGGATGTTCCGGTCGGCGTACCCCATGGCGACCGACCGGGTCAGCTGCAGGACACCGCCCTTGGACGCGTCGTAACCCGGGGTGTTCAGGTTGGTCGCCACCAGCGACGCGACCGAGCCGACCGTCACGATCGAGCCCCCGCCGGCCTGGAGCAGGTGGGGCAGGGTCGCTCGCAACGGCAGGAAGGTGCCGGTGAGGTTCACGCGCAGGATGCGTTCCCAATGAGCGAGTTCCATCTCGTGGAGCATCGCCGTCCCGTTGATCCCCGCACAGGTCACAACGCCGTCGAGGCCTCCGAACTCGTCGGCCGCGGCAGCCACGGCGTCCGCGACCGAGCTCTCGTCGCCGACGTCGCATCGCAGCCCCAGCGTCGGTGCGCCGGTCTCCGCGACCGAGGCGGAGACGGCCTCCGCGGCCTCGCCTCGTGCGTCGGTCACCGCGACCGCTGCGCCCTCGGCGGCAAGGCGCTTCGCCACGGCCTCACCGATGCCGCTTCCACCGCCGGTCACGAAGATTCGGCGACCTTCGAGTCTGCGCAGCACCCGGGCGGTCTCGGGCCGGGTCTCGTTGTCCAGAGCGGTCACAGTCGCACCCCCGCGTCGACCGGCAGTGCCACGCCGGTGATGAATCGTGCTTCGTCCGAGGCGAGGAACAACACGGCGTTGCTCATGTCCTCGGGCGCAACCCAGCCGATGCCCATGGGATTGCGGTCCTTGGAGCGCTCCCACAGGTCGTCCGGTCCCGGATTCTCGAGATCGGGTCCGAAGATCCGGAAGGTCGCATCGTTGTGCAGCATCGGGGTCTCCACGGCGCTCGGATTGACCGTGTTGACACGGATGCCGTGGGGGCCGAGTTCGGTGGCCAGAGTCCGCATGAGGCCGACGACACCGCTCTTCGACGCGTTGTAGTGCCCGATGTTGGCCGAGCCGAGCATCGCCTGGATCGAGCTGGTCATGACGATCGATCCGCCGCGGCCGGCGCGGATCATCTCCGGGACGACGGCACGGACGGTGTGGAACACCCCGGTCAGGTTGACGTCGAGCATGTCCTGCCATTCGGCGTCGCTCAGCTCCCAGGTGGGCCGGAAACCGACGATGCCCGCGTTGGCGCACACGATGTCGATGTGCCCGAACGTTCCGACCGCATCCGCGACCGCAGCGTCGAGTTGCGCCTGGTCGCGGACGTCGGCGACGCGGGACAGGACCCGACGGCCGGTCGCGGCGACGAGCGCCTCGGTCTCCTTCAGGTCGTCCGCGGTGGCGAGCGGGTACGGCACCGAGTCGATCGACGTGCACACATCGAGGAGGACGACGTCCGCCCCTTCCTCGGCGAGCCGCACGGCGTGCGCGCGTCCTTGGCCACGGGCCGCGCCGGTGATCAGCGCGACCTTTCCTTCAACTCTTCCCATGGGGGTGACTCCTTCTCCGGCGATCCCGGGACTACTGGTTGAACAGGCGGCCGAAGCGGGCCTTGAGCTCTTCGAGTGCTTCCGGCGTCATGGCGTCCGTGTTCTGAGGGGCGACCTTGTCGACGGTGGTGACCGCCGAACCGATCCCCGGCAGTACGGCGGCATTGCGGAACGAGACCGCTTCCTGGCCGGCCGGGGTGATCATGTAGTTGGCCAGGACCTGGGCCGCATTGGGATGAACAGCGTCGGCGAGGATCGCGGTGTACATGGGCGCGCCCCACACCACGTCTCCGAAGGCCGAGTCGACGGGGGCACCGGTCTGCTGCTCGCTCTTCTGGTCCTGCACGAAGGCGGCGACGGCGATCTCACCGGACGCGAGGGCCTGCGCCAACGGCAGCGCGCTGGGGTAGATCCGCGGACGCTGCTGCGCCAGCTTCTCGAGGTAGCCCTCCCCTCCGACCTGCTCGAGATAGTTGTCGTAGAAATCCACGTGCGCGGTCGACGTGGGAAGGACGATGCCGATCCTGCCGTCGGCGAGCGCCGGATCGAGGAGATCGCCGTAGCTGTCGACGCCGTCCGGGTAGCGCTGGGTGTTCCAGCCGAAGGTCAGGACGGACGCGTTGGAGACGAAGTAACCCGTGTCGTCCTTCAGGGTCGTGGCGTCGTACTCACTGGCAGAATCGGTGAAGGCCGGGCCGACGGGCTCGGCGAACTCCCCCTCCGCGCCGAGGCTCACGGCCCAGGGCACGCTCGCCTGCGTCACCACGTCGGCGACCCGGTTGCCGGTCTCGGCCTCCGCGCCGATCTTCTGGTGCAGATTCGCGTCGACGTCACGCACGACGTTCAGGCGGATGCCGTAGTCGTCCTCGAAGCGGCGCCCCAGTTCGGCGAGAGCGTCCGCGGCGTTCGACGAGTAGATCGTGACCTCGCCCTCCGCCTTGGCCGCCTCGACCACCTGCTGCCAGGCATCGTCGCCGGCCGGGCCGGTCGATCCGATCGATTCCGAGGTGATGCGGTCGTCCCCACCGTTTCCACCGCAGGCCGCGAGGGCCGCGGCGAGCGCGGCGAGCGCGGCGGCAGTCAGGGTCGACAGGAAGGTGCGCCGGGTACGGCGCGGTGCTCGGATGAAGTCCATGAGAGGCTCCTGGTCGTCGGCCCGTGGGCCGCGGATCGGGTCAGGGGGTGGAGGTGCGGCCGCCGTCGACGGGAATCACGGCACCGGTGGTGTAGGTGGAACCGGTCCCCGCGAGATACAGTGCGGCGCCGACGATCTCGTCCGGATTTCCGGCACGCTGCAGCGGCATCGCCCCGAACAGTTCGTTGGCCGAGTCCATGTCCCAGGCCTTGCTGATGTCGGTGAGGAAGGCACCGGCCATGATCGTGTTGACCCGCACGCTGGGGCCGTATGCCTGCGCGAAGCCCTTGGTCAGGGTGTTCAGCCCCGCCTTGGCGGCCGCGTACGGCAGATCGGTGGTCATCGGCCGCTGGGAAGCGATGGAGCTGATGTTGATGATCGACCCCCCGGCACCCGCCGCCATCCGAGGACCGACGAGGGCGGTCAGACGGAAGGCACCCTTGAGATTGACCCCGATCACCTTGTCGAACAGTTCCTCGGTCACCTGGTCGAGACTGGGGTACAGAGGTGCCATGCCGGCATTGTTCACCAGGACGTCCAGGTGGCCGAACTCGTCGTAGACCCGGTCGACGACCGGCTCGTGGGCATCCCAGTCGCCGACGTGCAGTGCGAGGGGCAGAGCCTTGCGCCCGGTGGTCTCGGCGACCTCCGCGGCGAGTTTCTCGCAGCTGTCGACCTTGCGGCTGACGATGACGACGTCGGCACCGGCGTTCGCGAAGCCGAGAACCATCTCGCGGCCCAGGCCGCGGCTGCCACCGGTGACGAGCGCTACCTTTCCTTCGAGAGGACGGGGATGCGTGGTCATGCGGGCTCCTGTCGATGAGGTCGGCGTCGAAGGCGCCGAAAGAGTGAGAAGGTGTGGCGGGACACCGGCGTCGCCGCAGCGACGTCGGAACGGTCCCGAGGGGAGTCAGGTCGAGGGAACGAGAGGGACGAGGGCCTTACCGGTCGCGGCGCCGTCGAGCATCCCGACGAAGGCATCCCATGCACCGCCGATACCACCGGCGAACTCGGTGTGGACGGGCCGTATCCGTCCGCTCCGGACGAGCGCGGCCATCTCGTCCTCGAAGGCGTCGCGTGCGTCGAGATGGTCGGCCAGCAGGAAGCCTTCCATCCGGGCACGACGCCAGATCAGTTTGAGCAAGTTGTTCGGTCCGGGCACGGGTGTGGCGGAGTTGTAGACGCTGATCATCCCGCACAGAGCGATCCGGGCGTGATCGGCGAGCACGCGGATGGCCGCTTCGAGCTGTTCGCCCCCGACATTGTCGAAATACACGTCGAGCGCGGTGGCACCGACCTCGGCCATAGCGCTGCGGAGGAGGTCCTTCGCCGGCCCCTCGTGATGATCGAACGCCGCGTCGGCACCGAGTTCCCTGACGAGCGAGACCTTCTCGGGAGATCCCGCACTCGCGATCACCACGGCACCACGCTGTTTGGCCAGCTGGACCGCAGTGGATCCGACCGCACCGGCCGCGGACGACACGAACACCACATCGCCGCTGCGCACCTGCGCGATCCGATCGATTCCCACCCAGGCGGTC
This sequence comes from Rhodococcus sp. BUPNP1, assembly GCF_002215235.1. Lineage (NCBI taxonomy): Bacteria > Bacillati > Actinomycetota > Actinomycetes > Mycobacteriales > Nocardiaceae > Rhodococcus > Rhodococcus sp. BUPNP1. Next base: position 134,176 of record NZ_NERM01000014.1, on the reverse strand, counting down.
ATACCCGGGATGCCGAGGACACTCAGGTGCAGGGCTGCGGGGAGATCGTCGTGCCGAAGTCTGCGGCAGTCGGACGGATCGACGAAACTTTCCGTCCGCCAGCCGTACTCGTGGAGAACCAGCGATCCGATCGGCAACTCGGGTCGATCGGACCAGGACACGACCCCGACCGTGGGAGCGAGCATCGGCTCCCCCAGGGCGTAGGGCTCCGCGTAGGTCGCCTCACCGCCCATCCTGCCCCGCATGTAGGGCTCGACGGACATGACGAGGTTCCGCACGCGGATCTGCCCCGGGGCGGGCTCGCCGAGAGCGGTTCCGACCAATTCGACGTCGGTGTCCCGGGGGCGGCCGCTCGGGCGCGCCCGGAGGATCCATTCGCGGCGGACGAGTTCGGTGTCGACGGTACCGGTCACGAGGATGTCCGTTCTCTTCGTGATGCGGACGGCAGCGCGGTCATCCCGCAAGTCCGGCCGTGACCTGCTCGACGAGATCGCGGCGCACGAGCTTGCCGGTGGGGGTACGGGGCAGATCGTCGACGAACACGACGTCGTCGGGGGTCCGCGAACCGCGCAGACGTTCACGGCACCACGTGCGGATCGCATCGGCCTCGTCGTGGTCGTCGACGGCGGGCACGATCACCGCGCAGATCCGTTCGCCCCATTCGTCGTCGGGGGTACCGATCACGGCCACCTCGCGTACCTGCGGGTGGTGTGCCAGCACGTCCTCGATCTCGGCCGGCGCGATGTTCTCCCCACCCCGAATGATCGTGTCGTCCGCGCGACCACCGATGTAGAGATAGCCGTCCTCGATCCGGGCGCGATCCCTGGTCGGGAACCAGCCCTCCGCGTCCAGGACCGAACCGTTGCCCATGTACTCGCCGCTGACCTGCGCCCCGCGCACCCACAGCAGACCCGTCTGCCCGTCGGACAGTACGCGTTCGCCGTCCTCGGATCGGATCTGCGCTTCGATGCCGGGCACGATCCGCCCGGTCGAGGAGAGACGCCCTCGCAGTTCGGGTTTCGCGAAGGCTTCCCGATGGTCCTCGGGTCCGAGCACCGCGATCGTCGAACTGGTCTCCGTCAATCCGTAGGCGTTGACGAATCCGGTGTCACCGAACGCCGCGAGGGCACGTTCGAGGACCGGCTGGGGCATCCTCGCGCCCCCGTAGGCGAGCGACTCGAGAGTCGGAACCTCGGCCGGCGCACCGTCGAGGTGATCGACGATGCGGGCGAGCATCGTGGGCACCACCATCGCGCTGGTGACGCCCTCGGTGCGGACGAGGTCGAGCCAGCCCTGTGGCGTGAAGTCGGGCAGGTACACCATGCGGCGACCCGAGTAGACGTTGCTCAGAACGGCACCGAGACCTGCGATGTGATAGGGCGGCGTGCTGACCAGCGTGGCCTGTTGCTCTGCCGCCGAACCGAATTCGACGGTGTTGAGGAGGTAGGACAGCAGGTGCCGGTGCCGGAGCAGCACCCCCTTCGGAGCCGAGGTGGTCCCGGAAGTGAACAGCACGATCGCGGTCCCCTCGTCCTCCGAGCGGTCGCCGGCGAGAGGTGCCGTCCCTTCCGCGAGACCGAGAAATTCGTCGGTCGAGACGATTCGGTGCGCGCACCCGTCGAGTTTGCCGACATAGTCGGCGTCCGCCACGACGATCGGTTCGTCCAACCTGTCGATCAATTCGAGCAACTGCGCAGCGGGAAGCCGGTAGTTCAAGGGAGCCAGAGGAATACCGGCGCGTCCGGCAGCGAACATGAGCACGGGAAGGACCGGACCGTTCACTCCGACGAAGACGATATGCCGGGCTCCGAGCTCTCCGATCAATCCCGCACCGCGCGAAGCGAGTTCGTCGAGCCGGCGGTAGGTGACGCCGTTCGCACGAGGACCCATCGCGATCCGATCGGGGGTGGCGGCGGACGCCATGTCGAGGACCATCCCGATACCCATATGACCACCTGTCTTCAGAAGCTCTGCCGTACGAGAGAAGAGACGAATCGACCGGCGCTCGCGATCACCGGGTGCCGAACCCTCGGTCGCGAGACCGTGTGATGCACACCATAGCAATTATGCCTATATTTGTGAAGGTATCGGCCGAAATTTTCTGGCAGCCCTCTCACCAGGTGAAATGCGAGACACGCCGACTCCGGTACGACCTCACAGACCGGCATCGAGCGCATGGCATACTTGACGCCACAACTGAACAGCCACCGAACCGCGGCGGGAGAGTCCCGCACACAGCGGGCGCCGAAGGAGCAACCTCCCCGGGAATCTCTCAGGCCCCCAGACCGCCACGGCGAGGCTCCTCTGGAAAGCAACTCTTCCGGGTTCACCGAAGGTGTAAGCGGCTCCGTCCGCGAAAGCTCTCAGGTCCGATGACAGAGCGGGGAACGACAACACCCGCTGGTGCTCGTTTCGTGCACCCTGGACCCGAGGTAGACGTGTGACCGTTTCCCTGGGCGCGCCCCTGCGCGCCGATAATTCACTGTCCGCGCCCCTGCGCGCCGATGATGCGCTGTTCGAGCAGCGCGCCGACGTTGCAGTTGCACCGACCGAGTCGCGTGGCCCTGTTCTCCCTCCCTCCCCCGCTCCGAAGTCGCCGCCGCACACGAACCGGCGACTCGGGATCGCCGCGATCGTGCTGTCCGCGACCGCGATGGGCGCCGCAGGATTGTTCGGCCGCAAGGCCACTCCCGAAGGCGCGGTGCTCGGTGAAGCACTGACACTCGGGCGGATGGCGGTCGGAGCGCTCGGCATGCTCATCCTGATCGCGCTCTCCCGCCGCCTCGGACAGTTGCGCCGGACCCGCCTGTCCTGGTCGGTCGTCGGTGGAGGTGCCCTCCTCGGACTGTCCCTCGCGACCTACCTGTCCGCCACGGTGTTGACCGACCTGTCCCGTGCCGTGGTTCTCCATTACCTCGGCCCCGTCGTCGCGACGGCCCTCGCCCGGGTGTTCCTGAAGGAGAGGGTCGGTCGGCTCGACGCCCTGTCGATCGGCACGGCGTTCGCCGGGATGTTGCTCGCCGCCGGCCTGGTGGGCGGTGAGTCGTCCGGGGGTGAGCACGAGACGCTGGGCACCGTGCTGGGCGCGGCCTCGGGAGTCTTCTACGGCGGGGCCCTGCTGTGCTACCGCTATCGCACCGACATGCCGTCCGACGTCCGGTCCCTGTGGAACTTTGTCTTCGGTGCCGTCGCGGCAGGTGGAATGGTCGCGGTGACCCGACCCGACATGTCGGGGATGACCGCGACGCACTGGTTGTGGGCCGGTGGGTTCTTCGTCGTCTGCGGTCTGTTCGCGCTGGGGCTGCTCGTCGTTGCGGGCAAGCACCTCCGCGCCGCGGAACTGTCCGGGCTGTCCTACCTCGAAGTCGTGGTCGCGCTGATGATCGGCATGGTCGCCTTCGGAGAGTCCGTGACCGTGCTCGCCGCCGCGGGCGCCGGTCTCATCATGGTGGCGATGGCACTGCCGATGCTCGGCCGCCGATGACACTGCCGATGCTCGGCCGCCGATGACGAGTGGGAGGGCGCGCCGACGGGCGCGCCCTCCCACTCGAATCGGTTTCCGTTACTGCTGTTGCGGCGGCTCGGCCGGCTGCTCGGATGCGTCGTTCGTCATCCAGCGCTGCGCCGGCGGCGTTGCGGGCAACGCCGACTGTCCTTCACCGGAACCCCCCTGCGTCCCCTCCGTAGCGAGACCCGTCCGAACTGCGGGGTCGACCGGCTTGCGCGCGACCGCCTCGGCTTCGGCGACGGCCTGGGCCACCTCGGGGTCGCGCTTGGTCGCGAACCAGTCCTCGACCTCGGCACTGTCGTCCTCGGGCCGTTGCAGTTCCTCGTCGACAGGACTCGGCTCGAAGCGGAAGACGCCGTCCTCGCCGGGCGCGCCGAGCGTCCGCGCGAATCCTTCGAGCGCCTTGCCGAAGTCGCTCGGCACCACCCACATCTTGTTCGCATCGCCCTGGGCCATCTGCGGCAGGGTCTGCAGGTACTGATAGGCGAGCAGCTCCGGAGTGGGCTTGCCGGCCTTGATCGCGGCGAACACCTTCTCGATGGACTTCGCCTCGCCCTGGGCCTCGAGGTACCGTGCCGCGCGATCACCCTGCGCGCGCAGGATCCGCGACTGCCGGTCGGCCTCGGCCTCGAGGATCGCGGCCTGCTTCGCACCCTCGGCGGAGAGGATGCGCGACTGCTTGTCGCCCTCGGCGGTCTTGATCGCGGATTCGCGGTGACCCTCGGCCGTGAGGATCATCGCGCGCTTCTCGCGGTCGGCCTTCATCTGCTTCTCCATCGATTCCTGGATCGACGGCGGCGGATCGATGCTCTTGAGTTCGACCCGGGCGACACGCAGTCCCCATCGGCCGGTCGCTTCGTCGAGCACCCCGCGGAGCTGGCCGTTGATGGAGTCACGGGAGGTGAGCGTTTCCTCGAGGGTCATACCGCCGACGACGTTGCGGAGCGTGGTGACGGTGAGCTGCTCGACCGCGGCGATGTAGTTGCTGATCTCGTAGACGGCCGCCTGCGGGTTCGTGACCTGGAAGTACACGACCGTGTCGATGCTCAGCGTGAGGTTGTCCTGGGTGATGACCGGCTGCGGCGGGAACGAAACCACACGTTCGCGTAGATCGACCTTCGCGCGGATGCGGTCGACGAAGGGCACCAGGAAGGTGAGCTGACCCGACGCCGTCCGGTAGTACCGGCCGAGACGTTCGATGACCGCGGCCTCCGCTTGCGGTACCAGCGATACCGATTTGGCCACGACCACCACGACCAGTGCCACCACTACGGCGAGCACGATCAGAGCTTCCATCCTCAGACACCCCTCCACACGACGGCAGTCGCGCCGTCTATCTGCATCACTGTCACTGTCGTTCCCGGCTCGTACACCTCGGTGGCGTCCAGCGGCCTGGCGGTCCACACCTCACCGTCGATCTTCACGCGCCCGGAATGCTCCCCCACCTGCTCGAGGACCAAGGCGTGCTTGCCCGGGAGAGCGTCGATCCCGGTCGGCAGAGCGGGCGGCTGAGAGTACCGCCGCCTCAGCATCGGCCGGACACCGAGCAGCAGAACCAGCGAGGTCACGGCGAAGATCACCGCGTCGATCCAGACGGGCAGATCGGTCACCGCGGAGACACCGCCGGTGACGAGCGCTGCACCGCCGAGCATGAGCAGCGCGAAATCGCCCGTGAGCGCTTCGCCGGCCGCCAACGCCACTCCGGCGATCAACCAAATCAATGCGGCCACGATCACCATCGAACCACAAATCGGACATCCTGGCAGACGCCCTGGTGGAGGAAACGGTCTCGTCTCCTCGTCCTCGATGCCGCTTTCCGCAGGGGGATCTCAGGCCGAGAATTCTGTATTTTTCTCTTTTCCGTCCCGACCGGACTCCCGCCTCGGGTGCATAAGTGAAGTTAGCCGAAACACATCCTTTTGCCGTTGTGAGATCGGTGATACCGTCCCCGAACTATGGGTATCACCCCCGTGCGTTCGCTCCTCGTGGGAGCGTTGATCGGCCAGAGCGCCGACGCCGATCCGACCGACACCGCAATCCTTGCGGCCACCATCCGCTGCCTGAGCCATCACGGACTCGAGCGGACGACGGTGGCCGACGTCGCCGCGGAGGCCGGCGTCGGACGCGCGACGGTCTTCCGGCGGTTCGACACCAAGGAGGAACTGCTCGGTCGCGCGTTCGCGTGGGAGCTCGATCAGCTCGTCACGCGGTTCCACGCGGCCATCGACGACATCGAGGACCCGTACGAGCGCGCCGTCGAATGGATCGTCGAAGCGGTCCGCACCGTTCGCCACCACCCGGTCGCACGACGATTCGTCGACGACGGAGCCGCCCTCCCCCTCCTGCACGACCCGCAGATCACCGCTGCGCTGCTCACGTCGGTCCGCCACGAACTCGACCTCACCGCACAACGGGCGGGGATCACGTTCGACACGGCCACCGCCGCGGAGATCGTCTCGCGATTCTTCGCGAGCGTGTGGCTCGCACCCGATCTCGGCAGCGCCACCGCGACCGACGAGGGGGTACGACGGGTGGCCCGGACCATGCTGTCCTTCCTGATCGTGCCCTCGACGCCCTCCACCGACAGCTGATGTCCGCATCCGTTCCCCAGCCTTCGAACCCGAGGAGTCCGGTAATGGAAGTCACTCCCGCACAGCGTGTTCGCGCAAACATCGAGGACGACGTACCCGTCGCCGACCGCACCTTCGTCCGGTTGCTGGCAAATCGCCGCATCTGGCCGATGTTCCTGTTCCGGGCGCTCTCCCTCCAGGGCACCCACCCCACCGTCATGGTTGCGCTCGAACAACATTCGAAGTCGTTCACCGAGCCGTCGGTACGCGCGGAGAACACCCTCGCGTACACCTACCGCATCTACTTCGGCGAGAACGTCGCCGATTCGGCACGCGAACTGCGGGAGATGCACCGCCCCATCACCGGACTCGACTACGAAGGCCGGAGATACCACGCGTGGAACCGCGACGTGTGGACGTGGGTCCACCTCACCACCATCGAATCGCTCATCTACGCGATCGAGGTCTGCTTCGGTCCGCAACCCGCACCGGAGGTGGAGGCCTTCTACCGGGAGAGCTGCCGGCTCGGCATGCTGTTCGGCGTCCGTGAGCAGGACATGCCGGACGACGTGGCAGCTCTTCGCGCCTACGTTGACCGAGGGGTCGCCGACAAGCTCGCGATGTCGCCCGGAACCCGGCGGATGCAGCAACTCGTCGACGAACAGGACGTGATCGCAACCCTCGAGCCGAAACTCGCCGCACTCCCCCGGCCCCTTCCCGCCGTCCTCGAGAAGTTGACGGGGCGGCCGGTGAAGACGTTGATGTTCGGCGCATTCCCCGAATCCGTCCGCCGGATCTGGGGAGTGCCGTGGAGCGCGGCCCGCGAGCGTGAGTTCCGAGCGATCCTCGCACTCATGCGCGTCGGCTCCCGGCTGTTTCCCGAGCGCCTGCGCATGATCCCGGAAGCCCGCGCCGCGCTGGGGATCTGACCCACCGGTCCTCACCGCCGTACACGCGTCCGCTCGTAGCGGACGCGAGCCGATGCTGCAGTCGTCGGCCGTCCTGCAAGTACCCGACTCGGGTATCCGGTTGCTTCCGTGCCCGGTTCCACCCAGTACCAATCGATTCAGTGTCAGTTCATCAGGGGGCTCGATGAAGACCTCGCGACCCGCGGACGCAGACGTCCGGGGCGAGCGGCCGTTCGGAGGTGCCGTGGTCACACGCACCGCCGACTCCACGCGCACATTCGGACGCACGCTCCGTCTGGCGTTCCGCTCCACCGCATACCTGATCGTCGACATCGCACGCGGTCGTTTCCCGATGCGGGAAGCAATCGTTCAGGGATGGTTCTTCATCTCCGTCTCGGCCGTGCCCGCAGTTCTGGTGGCGCTGCCGCTCGGCGTCGTCATCGCCGTCCAGGTCGGCAGCATGACCGACAACGTCGGCGCCAACTCCATGGCCGGCGCGGTGGGCGGCATGGGAGTGATGCAGCAGATCGCGCCCCTGGCCGCGGCCCTGCTCATCGGTGGTGCCGGTGGTTCGGCCATCTCGGCCGACCTCGCCTCGCGCACCATCCGGGAGGAGATCGACGCGCTGCGCACCCTCGGCATCGACCCCCAGCGCAGATTGGTCTCCCCCCGCATCCTGGCGATGGTCGTCGTCGCCCCGATGTTGTCGGTGCTGATCATCCTCATGAGCATCCTTGCGAGCTTCGCCGTGGCCTCGCTCGGCCAGGGGGTCGCCCCCGGCTCGTACTGGTTGTCGTTCGGCAGTTTCGCCTCGACCACCGACCTGATCGTCTGCCTGTTCAAGGCCGCGGTCTTCGGTTACGTGGTGGCGATCATCTCCAGCCAACGGGGCCTCGAAGCCAAGGGTGGCCCGAAGGGCGTCGCGGACAGCGTCAATGCGGCCGTGGTGCTCAGCATCATCGCCTGCATGGTCGTCAACCTCTTCATCACCCAGGTGGTCCTGATGTTCGTCCCCATGAGGTTCCTCTGATGAGCGCCACACGCAGCGGATCCGTTGCCACGCCGTCGCCCTATCGTCCCCGCGGTCTGCGGTGGACGCGCCACGCCGGCCGGGCGTGGAACCCGATCGAATCCCTCGGGCTCTACCTGCACTTCGTCGTCGTCTCGTTCCGCGGCATCGGCCACGCCCTGCGCCGCAACCGCCGCCAGACCGTCGCCATCTTCACCGACCTGACATGGGGCAACGGCCGCGCGGTCATCGTCGGCGGAGGCGTCGCACCGGTACTGGCCATCCTCGGCATCGTCGCCGGGGCGATGGTCGGTCTCGTCGGCTTCTCCGCACTCGACATGCTCGGGATGGGACCGTTGACCGGCGCCATGTCGGCCCTGGCGAATCCACGCGAGCTCGCTCCCCTCATTGCGGCGATCGGATTCGCCGCCCAGGCCGGCTGCCGCATCACCGCCGAGGTCGGCGCCATGCGGATCTCGGAGGAGATCGACGCGCTCGAAGCCCAGGCCATCGACTCGATCCCCTATGTCGTCTCCACCCGGCTCATCGCCGCCGTCGGCGCCGTCGTCCCGTCCTATCTGATCGCGCTCGCGCTCGGATTCGCCGCCACCGGCGCGACCGTCACCGTGGTGCAGGGTCAGGGGTCGGGCGCCTACGACCACTACTTCCACATGTTCACCGAGCCGATCGACCTGATCTACTCGCTGGTCAAGGTGATCGTGTTCGTCCTGGTCGTGACGCTCGTGCACGCCTACCAGGGCTATCACGCGAGCGGTGGTCCCGAGGGGGTCGGGATCGCCTCGGGCAGGGCCATCCGGGCGAGTCTCGTGCTGATCGTGACCACCGACATGGTGCTCACGCTCGTCATGTGGGGCCTCGACGCGACGATCAGCTTCTCGGGGTGAAGAACCAGTGAGCGCAGCACAGTATTCGGGCTTCGGCCCCAGCCGCCGCGGACTGCGGATCCGCGGGCTCGCCGTCGTGGTCGCCGCCGCACTCGTCGTCACCGCGGCCTGGTGGGCGTCGCAGCCCGACCGCTCCGGTGAGGTGCAGTTCGCCGTCACCGCATCGAATCTCGGCGACGGGGTCTCCACCGACACCGCCGTGCGTCTGCGGGGCATGTCGATCGGATCGGTGATCGAGGTCGAACCGCAGGGGCCGCAGCAACAGATCGTCACGCTCAGTGTCGACGAGGAGCACGTCGACGAGTTGTCGACGGCCATGCACACCCGTTTCGTCTCGTCGAACATCTTCGGTTCCACCGCACTCGAGCTCATCCCGATGCCGGGCGGCGAGCCGATCCGAGCCGGCAGCACCCTCGCTCTCGGCGATGTCGGGGACTACACCGTCACCACGGTGCTGCGCGATTCCGGTCGTCTCCTGCTCGACGTGGTGACGCCACAGCTGTCGGACTCGATCGACAGTGCCGCCGAACTGACCCAGCAGATGGCGCCGCTGCTCGCCTCGTCGCTGCTCGTGATGCGCAACATCGCCCGCACCCAGAACGAGCCGCTCAGTGAGTTGCTGCCGAAATTCGCGGATGTCTCCGAAGGTGTCGCGGCGTTCACCCCGTCGGCACTGAACACTCTGTCGGCCATCGCGTCCGTCGAGGAACTCGAGGACGACTTCCGCACGCAGCAGGCGAGCGAGACGATCACCGAGGTCTCACATCTGGTCCTCGCGCTGTCCGGTGAGATCGTCGGCGCGCTCGGCCCGACCTCGGATGCCGTCGACATGCTCCTCGACATCCTGATCCCGATGAACCAGAGCCTGCGCGGGGTCACCCCCGGCCAGGTCGACCGTCTCGTCGACGGCGCCGACGGCGCACTGCAGCACCAGGGTGACCGGGTGGTCCTGGGGGTGGACGTGCTCGTCGACACCTTCCCGGCCTTCCGGGTCCCGCTCGAGACCACCGGGGGTACCCGATGAGAACTCCACGCCAGGCAGCCGTCCGGCTCGCCCTGCTCGCCGGCGTCGTCGTCCTGATCATCGTGCTGATCGTGCAAGCGATCGAACGCCCTGTCGGCGGATCGACCGTCGCCTACAAGGCCCAGTTCGGTGACGTCTTCGGCCTCAAGGAGAACGCCGACGTGCGCCTGCGGGGCGTACAGATCGGCAAGGTCACCGACATCTCGGTGTCCGACGGCAACCGTGCGCTCGTCGACTTCACGGTGCTCGAGGAGTACCGTCTGCGCGAATCGGACCGACTGCTCGTCAAGTTCCAGAACCTCACGGGCCAGCGCTATCTCGAACTCGATCGCAGCGAGGAGGGCGGTCAGGAGGTCGATCCGTCGGGGCTGGTCGTGAACACCGTCGACTCGTTCGACATCACCACGGTGTTCAACGGGCTCAAACCGCTTCTGCGCGAGGCTGATCCGTCCGTCTACAACCGGCTCGCCACGAATGTGGCCGCGTTGATCGAGGGCAGCGAGTCCAGTCCGACCCCGGTGATGCGCGACATCGCCGAGCTCGCGAGCTACGCCGAGGACCGCAGCGCGTTGATGAGCACCCTGCTCGACAACTTCACGGCTCTCAACGAGCAACTCGAAGGCCGGTCCGAGAACCTCGAGAACATCCTCGAGGTCTTCCATTCGATCTTCACACCGCTGGTGACACGTATGACCGAGTTCCTGTCCCTGACCAAGCTCGGTGCACTCGAGATGGCGGAGGTCGACCGCACGGTGAACCTGCTCTCCCAGCTGGGCCTCGGCGCGCCCGCCGAGCACGACGGATTCCTCGAACGCAACGACGATTTCATCGTCCGGGTGGACCAGGTGATCCCGGATCCGCAGACGGCCATCGACACCCTGTCGGTGCTGCCGGGGATCTTCGAGGGCATCAATTCCCTGGTGCCGCGCGTGGACGAGTCCCGGCAGTGCAGCAACGGCGCGGTGCAGTTGCCGATCGAGGCCGACATTCTGCTCCAGGGTCGTCCCCTGACCATCTGCAACGGAGGTGCCTGATGCGCACCCGCCTGTTCGGACGACTCGACTTCGGTGCCGAGGACGCCGATCCCCGCACCCAGATGTGGTGGGCGCTGTCGGGTCTGATCGTCGTCGCCCTCGTCGCGGGCATCGTCCTCGCGCTCTATCTGCGACCGGTCGGTTCGACGACCTACCGCCTCGAACTGCCGGAATCGGCGGGGCTCGCCGCGGGCGACGACGTGCGCATCGCGGGTGTGCCGGTCGGTTCGGTCACCGGCCTGAGTCTGGACGACGACCACGTCGACGTCGAGTTCACCGTGGACTCCGAGCATTTCGTCGGCGACCAGACCTCCGTGTCGGTGCGGATGCTCACCCCGATCGGGGGCCTGTACCTCGCGGTGCACCCGGCGGGCCGGCAGCCGCTCACCGAACCGATCCCCGAGAACCGCGCAGCACTGCCATTTCTGGTGAACGACATGTTCGAGGAGGCCACCGAGGTGGTGGAGGAACTCGACACCCAGGCACTGCGCACCGCCCTGGACAAGACCGCAGCGCTGCTCGGCGAATCCCCGGATTCTGTGCGGATCACGGTCACCGATCTCGAAGCCGTCATGGACGTCATCGCGAATCAGAAGGACCAGATCGAGAGCCTGCTCGAGCTGTCCAACGAATATCTCCGCACCGCCAACGACAACAAGGAACTCGCGCTCGAGATCATCCGCGGCTATGCGATCCTCGGCCCGAAGATCGTCGAGGCCCATCAGGACGTGAAGATCTTCGCCGACGGGCTCTCCGGGCTCGCCGGGCTGCTGTTCGACTTCCTCAGCGGCCCGTACCAGGAAAAGGTCGAACCGATCATCCCGCATCTCGTCGAAGCCGCCGACAGCAGTGCGGAACTGTCGGCCTCCGTCGAGTCGATGACGGAATCCCTCCGTGCCACCCTCACGGGACTCGCGGCCGTCGCCGGTCCCGAAGGCCAGGCCCTTGTCGACCAGAGCGGACTGACGGTCCAGCGACCCGACGTCTGTCTCCCGATGCCGGGAACACGGTGCTGACGTGCGAACACTGACGACGACTACACGACGACTCGTTCCCGCGGTGACGGTCGTGGCGCTGGCCGTGGCCGGCGCGACCGCCTTCGCCGCGACCTCGGGGGACGACACCTCGATCTGCGCGTACTTCGAGGACTCCTACGGCCTCTACCCCGGTTCCCCGGTCACCATCCGCGGGATCTCGGTCGGGACCGTGGACCGGATCGAACCCGACGGTGCGCGCGTGCGCATCGACATGACCGTCGGCGATCGCGCGCTTCCCGCCGAGACCGGCGCGGTGATCACCAACGCGTCCATCCTCACCGACCGCAGACTCGAACTCGTCGACGCCGATCCCCGGCCGGGACCGACCCTGTCGCCGGAGACGTGCATCGACACGGCGCACACCCGCACCCCGGTCAGCGTGTCGGACGCGCTCGGATCGTTCTCCGAACTCGTGCGGCAGATGACCGAACGCGGACCCGACGGGACTGCGCCGCTCGAAACCGCATTGAAGGACGCCGGACGTGAGTTCGAGGACCTGGGACCGACACTCAACCGCGAACTGCGCGACCTCGCGGACCTGCTCTCCTCCCCCGACAACTTCATGGACCAGCTGGGACAGATCCTCGACAACTCGGCCGAGATGACGACCCTGCTCACCGAGGACTGGGACAACGTCAAGTCCACCATCCAGACGTTCGCGCCGGGTCTGGCCGGCATCGAGCAGATGCTCGTCGTCGCGAAGATCCTCGTCGAGAAGCTCTCGCTGGCCGTCGGACCGCTCGACCGGCTGTTCAACGAGCACTTCCCGTACCTGATGAACGCCCTGAACTCCACGCTGCCCACACTGACGATGCTGCGCACGCAGGCCGAGAGCTCGAGCGAACTGCTCGCCACCATTCCCGGCACGATCACGATGCTCGAGACCATGGTGCAGACCCACCCGGGGTCGGTCGCCGTCGAACTCGACCCCGTCCGCGCCGAGGTGCCGACCCCCGACGCTGCGCTGACGTGCTCGGCACTCGAGCAGATCGCACCCGACAGCTGCACCGTGGTGTCCTCCCGCTCGGTGTCGGTGCCGCTGCCCCAGCTGGTCCTGTCGACGATCGGAGCAACGCCGTGAGCCGGTCGTTCTTCCGGTCCCGCCTTCTCATCGGTGCGGTCCTCACCGCTCTGGTGGCATTGTGCGGATGCAGTTTCGACCCCAGCGACCACGCGCTGCCCGGCTCCGGGGTGCGCGGACCGACCTACCGGCTGAACCTCGAATTCGAATCGCTGCTGAGCCTGCCGGCCGGGGCGGACGTCCGCTCCGAGGGCATCTCCGTCGGCACCCTGCGGGCGATCGATCTCGAGCCGCACAGCGCCGTCGCCCGGATCGACGTGCGCGAGTCGGTGGTCGTGCCGGCGGGCACCCGCGCCGAACTGCGGCAGAACACCGTACTGGGCGACATCTACATCGCTCTGCTCCCGCCGAAGGACGGCAGCGGCGCGCCCTTGCAGGACGGCGACACGATCCCGTTGCAGGACACGGATCCGGGTCCGCAGATCGAGGACATGCTCGAACGGATCGCGATGTTCGTCAACGGCGGAAGCCTGACCCGTCTGCAGGATTCGCTCGCGCGACTGAACGACGTGCTGCCCGAGGACACGGAGGAGACCCGCGAGTTGTCGGCGGTCGTCTCCAACGATCTGAGCGAGGCCGCGGCGAACCTCGACCAGATCGATCGCATCGTCGTCGCGACGGAGGACCTGTCCCAGCGTCTCGATGCCGCACGTGACGACGTGGGGTTCCTGTTCTCCGACACCGCACGTCGGCGTCTCGACCGGGTGCCCTACTTCATGGAGGCCGTGCTCAACATCGTCATCGACGTGAACACCATGGTCACGGGCCTGGAATGGCTGATCCCCCGCCTCCCGCACATCAACGACAACCTCGAGATCCTCACTCCGCTGCTGCGCGAACCGTCGCCGAACGCCACCGAACTGCGCGGCAACGCAGCAGAACTCGTGGAGCTCGTCGACGAGAAGCTCGTCCCCTTCCTGCTCGAACCCGGCATCGACATCCGTGAGGTGACCATCGCCGGTAACGAGGGGAGTCCGGCGGCCGACGGACTGGTTCTCCTGCGCATGATCGGAGCGATCCCGTGACCCGAATCCCGGCCTGGATGTCCGCACTCGCCCTGGCCCTCGTGATGATCCTGGGCACCTGGTATCTCGTCGTCGGTGTGCTGCAGATCGATCCGACCCAGCGCCGCGCCCACGCCGTGGTCGACATGCGCGACGCGGCAGGACTGCGCACCGGATCGAGCGTCGTCTACCGCGGGGTGAACATCGGACGGGTCGACGGCATGGAGAACCTCGACGGTTTCGTCCGCATGAACATCTCCTACGAGGCCGAACACCGCATCCCCGTCGACAGCACCATGCGCGTCGAGAACCTGTCGTCGCTGGGCGAACCGGTGTTCTCGTTCCTCCCTGCCTCGACACAAGGGCCCTATCTCGAGGACGGCGCCCACCTGACCGAGATCGTCGAACTGCCCACCTCGGTCCCCGATCTCCTCGCCACCACTTCGGAGCTGCTCGAACAGACCGACGCCGAATCGCTGAACGAACTCGTCGCGACGTTCACCGAATCGGTTGCGGGTCTCGAGGAGACCATGCCTGCGGCAGGTCGTGGCGCCGAGCTGCTGCTGTCGACCCTGACCCGGCACGAGGGATCGCTGGAAACGGTGCTGAGCGACCTGATGTGGATGATGGGGGACGTCGACTGGGTGCGGCCGGCGATGGTCGCGGCGCCACCCATGCTCGACCAGTTCGGGGAGACCCTCGGTATCTCGTACGAGTACCTCTTCGAGGGGTCCTCGGTACTGAAGGGTGAGGAGATCCTCGGCTCGTGGCGCGAGGAGGAGATCGAACTCGCCGACTTCCTCAGGAGGTTCGCACCCGAACTCGGCGCGATCGGTGTCGCGCTCCGCCCGGTGACCCAGGCCACCGGTTCCGTGGTGGGCCGGATGGATCTCGGTACCCTGCTCGAACAGGCCATCGCGACCATGCCGGGCGACAGTGTCCGATTCACCGTGAACGTACCCCGATGAAGAAGGAAGAAATCGTCATGTCGAACACCGGAGCTTCGAACACCGGACCTTCGAACACCGGGCCCTCGAACATCGGGGTCACCGAACAGGAACCGGCCGTCTCCGCCCCTACCGCCACTGCCACCGAGGCGGGAAGTCGCGGTCCGTGGTGGTCGTCGGTCCGCGCCCTCGCGGTCGTCACGGTGCTCGCCGTCGTCGCCGCGGTGACCTTCGGGATACTGTGGGCGACGGACGACTCGGCCGAGCAACTGCAGGCCCTGCAGAGCCGGCTCGACACCGAGGCCGAGGCCGAGGCCGTCGCCTCCGACTACGCACTGAATGTCTCCGAGGTCGACTTCCGTGACCTCGACGCCTGGCGGGCGGCGCTCACCGACGGCGTCAGCGGACAACTCGCACCGAAACTCGAAGGGGCCGTGGACGTCGTGGCTCCGTGGCTGACGCAGATGGAGTACATCGCCGACGCCCGGTTGCTCGCCGCCGAAGTGGCGAGCAACGACGGCGACACCTTCGTCGTGCAGGTCTTCGTCGACATGATCTCGAAGAGCAAGCAGACACCCGACGGTGTCGCCGCGACCGCGACCTACACGGTGACGATGGACCGCGCGTCGGACTGGACCATCACCGACGTCGGCGGAGTGGGCACCGGCCTGCCGGGCGGCGCCGGGGAGCCGGAACCTGCGCCGGCGCCGGCGGACGGGGGCCGCTGAGTCTCCGGTCAATCAGCCCTCGTCGGGTTCGGTGACGAAGTCGACGAGGCGCTCGACGGCGCCGATGAGGTGCGATTCGAGATCGCGGAACGAGTTCACGGCGTTGTAGACGCGCCGCCAGCCGTCCTGCGGGGTGCCCCAGCCGAGTTCACGGCAGACGCCGGTCTTCCAGTCCTGCCCGCGCGGGATGGTGGGCCAGGCGTCGATGCCCACAGCCTTCGGTTTCACCGCCTGCCATACGTCGATGTAGGGATGGCCGGTGACCATCACGTGCGGACCGAGATTCGCGGTGAGGCGCTCCTCCTTGGATCCGGTGACGAGGTGGTCGGCGAGCACACCGACCCGCCGGCCCGGTCCGGGCTCGAACTCGGCCAGCCGGGCACCCAGATTGTCGAGGCCCTCGAGCTGTTCGACGACCACGCCCTCGACCCGCAGGTCGTGCCCCCACACCCGTTCGACGAGGGCGGCGTCGTGCACGCCCTCCACCCAGATCCGGCTCCCCCGCGCCACGCGTGCGCGCAGACCCTCCACCCGGGTGGATCCCGAGGCGGATCTCGTCGGTGCGGAGGCGGGACGGATCTTCGGCTTGACGAGGGTGACGGATGCTCCGTCGACCAGGAACGCGGCGGGGCGCATCGCGAACAGGCGGGTGCGTCCCTGCGCGTCCTCGAGCCGCACGAAGTCGCCGTCGTAGGTCTTCTCGATCCCCACGACCGCGCCGCACCAGCCGGATGCGGCGTCCTCGACGACGACGCCGCGCTCCGCTGCGAGTTCGGGAACGGCCTTCTTCTTGGTGCGGGCGTGACCGGCATAGATGTCGCCGCCGTAGATATCGCGTGGGCTCACGCCAGTCGACCCTAGGACATCGCGCGGGGCCGCTCACGCTGCCACGCCGGACCGCCGTGCGCGGTCGCCGTATGCTTTCGGGGTGAGTTCTCCGAGCCTGACGCTGACCGTGTGGGCGGGGTCGTGGCTGTCCGGTCACGCCTCCCCCGACGATGTGATCGATGCGCTGCACGAGTGGGCGCCGATGCATCTCGTGGGTGCCCACGATGCGGCGACGGCCTCCGCGGCGGATCTGCCCGACAGGGGTGTCGCCGACGGTGCCGCCCTGCTGCTCACCCTGATCCGCCGCGTCGACACCGCAGCCGGCGCGGGTCTGCATCTCGTCCTTCCCGCCCCGGGCGACGTCCGCGCGCTGCCTGCAGGTACGGCGTTCGCCTCCGCGGCGCTCGCGGCCGGTGAAGGCGTCGTCGTGGGAGCGCCCGGTGCACCGGGGTTGGGCCTGGTGCCCGTGATCGAGGGTCCGGACGTGCTGCGATGGAACGTCTTCACACTGCCGGCGGTCCCCGAGATCGCCGTCGACGGTGGTCTCGGTGCGGCCGAGTTCGCGATTCGCGAGGCGGTACGTGATGCCGCCTCCGCATTGAGCGGAATCCCGACAGTGGGCACCGACGGGCGCCGCGCCGATCCGCGGACGGAGATCGCCGAGGAGGTCGCCGACCTCGCCCGGCACCGCTATCCCCCGTCCCTGCCCGCACGTGCCGTGCGCGTCCTCGACACCGCCGACCAGGTCGCGGCAATCCTCACCGTGGCCGGTCGCGGAGGGGGCCTGCAGGCCGGTTCGGTGTCCGCCGCCACCGGTCGCGAGGGCGCGCTGCAGCCGCTGTGGGCCGCGGTCCGCGAGGCCCGCACCGGTGCAGTCGCGGCGGCTCTGCGGGCCGAGCACCATCACTGACCGCGCCGGCAGTGCGCGTCGACTCCAGTGCGCGTCAACCTCGTTGCGCGGTGACCAACAGGTACTCCCAATTCATCGCTCCCCCACCGAGATCGTGACGCTGGGCGAGTTCGAGCAGATCGAGATCGAGAGCCGCGACCCGTTCGTGGTCGTCCGCGATGTTGCGGTACACCGCGATGGTGGGACCGTAGGCGGACTTGAAGAACTCGCGGAAGTCCTCCCCGGTCGCGAACCGTTCGACGCGCAGATTGTCGGTGCGTGCCTGCAGGTCGGTGACGCGGTCGCCGATCAACTCGCGCACGTGCACCTCGTCGCCCCACAGAGGCGGGGGCTGTGCACCCGGCGGGGGCGGTGGCGCATACGGTTTCATCGTCGCGAACATCTGCCCGATGAAGCCGGTGGGGGTCCAGCTCAGGAGGCCGATACGTCCGCCCGGCCGGGTCACCCGGAGCAGTTCGTCGGCAGCGGCCCGGTGGTGGGGCGCGAACATCACTCCCACGCAAGAGATCACGGCATCGAAGCTCGCATCGTCGAACGGGAGTGCTTCGGCGTCGGCTTCCTGCCAGTCGAGCGTCGCACCTGCCGCTTCGGCGTCACGACGGCCCACCTCGAACAGTTCCGGAGTCAGGTCGGTCGCGAGCACCGTCGCACCGGTGAGCGCGGCGGGGATCGACGCGTTGCCCGATCCGGCGGCGATGTCCAGGACGCGGTCGCCCGGACCGATTCCGGTCGCGGCCACGAGAGCAGGGCCGAGTTCGGCGATGACCTCGGTCGCCACCGCCGGATAGTTGCCGAGTGCCCACATCGCCCGGTGCTTGGCCTTCAGGGCGAGATCGGCGTCGTGTGTCGTGGAGATGTCGGTCATCAGAGGATTCCTCCTGTCGAGGGACCCGGCTTCGGCGCCGTCCCGGAGGCGGCCCGGGTCACAGATCGACTGTAGGAACGCGGACGCGATGTCCTCCAGTACACAATCTGTACTGCACCGCCACACATTCGTGCTGGTCGCGGCGGTCCGACCGGCCTAGGATCCGATCATGGGCCCGCCCTACCACCAGTTCTGTCCCGTCGCGAAAGCGATGGAACTGTTCGACGAGAGGTGGACGCTGCTCGTGGTGCGCGAACTCGTGCTCGGCAGCGAACGGTTCAACGATCTCCGGCGCGGCCTGCCCCGCATGTCGCCGACGCTGCTGTCGAAGCGGCTGCACCAGCTCACGGCGGCGGGAATCGTGCGGCGTCTCGAGGACGGAAACGACGTCCGGTACGTGCTCACCCCGGCGGGACGCGATCTGGAGACCGTCGTCGACGCACTCGGTGCGTGGGGCACGCGGTGGACCGGAAAACTCGGCGACGTCGACCTCGATCCGCGACTGCTGATGTGGGACATGCACCGGCACGTCGACCACACGGTTCTGCCGGAATCCCGGGTGGTCGTGGAGTTCGTCTTCCCCGCAGTCACCCACGCGTCGCGCCGGTGGTGGATGGTCATCACGCCGCAGGACGTCGACGTGTGCGACGAGGACCCGGGCTTCGAGGTCTCGATCCGGGTGACGGCGGGACTGCGGGAACTGACCGAGATCTGGCGTGGCGAAACCACATGGCCGGACGCGTTGCGCTCGGGTGCCGTGGTCGTCGACGGTCCGAGCGCCCTGCGCCGGTCGCTGCCGCGCTGGTTCGACTCCCCTCTGGCCTCACCGGTCGAGCACGCCGCCCGGTGAGGCGGGGCGTCTATCCGTTCGCGGCGGGCCGGGACGGACGTTTCGGCGGCTCACAGCACCCGACGGCGCACAGGCTCCCGTTGCACGCGGATCCGAGCAGCGGTTCGGTGCCGCAGCGGCGGGCGGTGATCCCGTCGCGCTGTTCCTCGACGAGCTCGCGGACCAACTGCGCGAAGCGCGGGTCGGTTCCGGCCGTTGCCGCGCGTGAGAAGCCCATCCCCAGTTCGGCAGCGCGGTCGCGGGCCTCGGTGTCGAGATCCCACACGACCTCGAGATGGTCGGAGACGAATCCGACCGGCACGACCACGACGGCGCGGACTCCCCGTTCGTGCAGGGCGTCGATGTGGTCGACGATGTCGGGTTCGAGCCACGGCACCTGCGGCGGACCGGACCGCGACTGCCACACCAGGTCGTAGTCGTCCTCGCCGAGCGCTTCGGCCACCAGCTGCGCCGCTTCGGCGACCTGCCGGCTGTAGAGACGACCGCCCTCCTCCGGCGGACCACCGGTCGCGTCGAAGGAGGTCGGGACGGAGTGGGCGGTGAACACCACGCGTGCGGAATCGCGCACCTCGTCGGCGAGTTCGACGCGGGCCGCGCGCACGGCGTCGGTGACGGCGTCGAGGAACAAGGGGTGGTCGTAGAAGTGCCGCAGCTTCGTCAGCTGCGGGGCGTCCTCGACGGCGTCCCGCGCCCGAGCGATGTCCTCGTGGTACTGCCGGCATCCCGAGTAACCGCCCCAGGCGGAGGTCGCGAACACCAGAGCGTTACGGATCCCGTCGTCGCGCATCCGCGCGACGGTGTCCTCGACCATGGGATGCCAGTTGCGGTTGCCGAAGTAGATCGGCAGGTCGATACCGTGCGCGTCGAACTCGGCGCGGACGGCATCGATGATCGCCCGGTTCAGGGCGTTGATCGGCGAGACACCCCCGAAGTGCAGATAGTGCTGCGCGACCTCGTCGAGTCGTTCCGGCGGGATCCCTCGTCCGCGGGTGACGTTCTCGAGGAACGGCCGCACGTCGTCGGGTCCTTCCGGTCCGCCGAACGACAGCAGCATCAGCGCGTCGTACGCCCCGGGGGTGTTCGTCATGGAAGTGCCTTCCGTCGTACGGTCAGCTGCCGAAGCCGACCTGGGAGTGGAAGCCACCGTCGACGTAGACGATGGATCCCGTTGTCCCGGGTAGCCAGTCGGACAGCACCGCACACACGGTCTTCGCCACAGGCGTCGGATCGTCGACGTCCCAGCCGATCGGGGACGCGGCCGACCAGCCCTCGTTCAGGCGGTTCATCTCCGCGCCCGGGCCGGTCGCGTCGCCCGCGATGGCCTTGGCCGCGAGTGTCTTGATCGGACCGGCGGCGACGAGGTTCGAACGGATGCCGCGCGGGCCGACCTCCTTGGCCACGTAGCGGTTCACCGACTCGAGCGTCGCCTTGGAGACACCCATCCAGTTGTAGAACGGCACGGCCCGGGACGGGTCGAAGTCCATTCCGACGATCGAACCGCCCTCGTTCATGACGGGCAGGACGGCCTTGGCGAGCGCGCCGTAGGAGTAGGCCGACACTTCGAGCGCCACCGCGACGTCCGTCCACGGCGCGTCGAGGAACGGGCTGCCCAGGCACGACCGGGGTGCGAAACCGATGGAGTGGACGACACCGTCGATCCCCTCCGGTGCGAGTTCGCGGATCTTGTCGGCGAGACCGTCGAGATCCTCCTGGTTCTGCACGTCGAGGCTGATCGCCGGCGGCACCGGCTGTGGGAGACGTTGTGCGATCCGGTCGATCAACCGGAGTCGCTCGAAGCCGGTGATGATCACCTTCGCGCCCTGTTCCTGCGCGGCCTTCGCGGTGTGGAAGGCGATCGAGGCATCGGTGATGATGCCGGTGACGAGAATGGTCTTGCCCTCGAGCAGTCCGCCCATGAGTGTGTCGGTCCTCCAGTGAGATTCGGATGTGGTCGCGAGACCGTCAGTGGCCCATGCCCATGCCGCCGTCGACCGGGATGACGGCGCCGGAGACGTAGGCGGAGTCGTCGGAGGCCAGGAAGCTGACGACGGCTGCGACGTCCTCGGGCTTGCCGAGTCGCTGCAGCGGGATGAACTTCTTCGCGGTGTCGCGCAGGTCGTCGGACAGATCCGCGGTCATGTCGGTCTCGATGAAGCCGGGAGCGACGACGTTGGCGGTGATCGATCGCGAACCGAGTTCGCGGGTGACGGAGCGGGCGAGACCGATGACACCGGCCTTCGAGGACGCGTAGTTGATCTGACCGGCCTGACCGGCGAGGCCGACCACGGAGCCGAGGAAGATCATGCGGCCCCAGCGGGCACGGAGCATCGCGCGGTTGGCGCGCTTGGCGCACCGGAAGGCCCCGGTGAGGTTCGCGTCGATCACCGAGCTGAACTGGTCCTCGGTCATGCGCATCAGCAGGGTGTCGTCGGTGATGCCCGCATTCGCGACGAGCACCTCGACGGGTCCCTGATGCTCCTCGACCTCCTTGAACGCGGCGTCGACCGAGTCGGCGTCGGTGACGTCGCACCGCACACCGAACAGGCCGTCGGGCGCGCCCGAACCGCGGTGGGTCACGGCGACCTTGTGGCCGTCGGCCTGCAGGCGACGGGCGACGGCGAGGCCGATCCCCCGATTTCCGCCGGTGACGAGGACGGATCGGGGGGTGACACCCGCGCGCGTGGACGCTGCGGCACTATCTGCGTCAGTCATGCATTCCAACCTATCTGGTGGCCGGTCCGGGACGGAAAACGCTCCGTGAGCGTGCACAAGACGGATCAGGGCAGCCGTTGGCGCAACACCATCGCCGCGCCGAGCCCCGCGATGACCGACAGCGCTCCGAGCAGGAGCCACGGACGGCTGGCGTCGCCGCGGGTCGTCTCGAAGCCGATCTGCTCCTCGAGCGTGTTGTAGGCGTCCTCGAGTTCCTCGAGGCTCGCCGCCGTGAAGAAGCTTCCGCCCGAGAGGTTGGCGATCTCCTTGAGCGACGGATCGTCGACGGGCACGGGAATCCGGTCGTCCTCGATGGTGACGGTGCCCGTCTGGGTCCCGAACGAGATGGTCGAGACCGGGATCCCCTTCTCCGCCGCCTGTCGCGCCGCGGTGAACCCACCGCGGGGATCGTCGGGACTCTCGGGGACGGTCTGTTTGCCGTCGGACAGCAGTACGATCCGCGCGGGCGGTGCCTGGTCGCTGCCGCCGAGCACGGCGGCGAGCGTGTCGATCGACTGCATCGCCGTGAAGATCGCCTCGCCGGTCGCGGTGCGCTCGCTGAGCTGCAGGTTGTCGATCGCGGACTTCGTCGCCTCCCGGTTGGTGGTCGGCGAGACCAGGACCGAGGCGGTACCCGAGAACGCCACGAGACCGAGGTTGATGCCGGGTGTCAGATCGTCGGCGAACTGCTTGGCCGCCTCCTGAGCAGCCGCGAGTCGCGTAGGTGCGACGTCCGTGGCCTCCATCGACAACGACACGTCGATGACGAGCACGACCGTGGCACGGTTGCGCGGCACCCGCTGTTCGGCGGTCGGACCGGCGAGCGCCACGGTGAGGAAGACCAGACCGACGAGCAACAACGCGACGGGGAGGTGCCGGGCGCGCCCAGGGCGGGCGGGCGCGACCTTCTCGAGCAGCTCGAGATTGGTGAAGCGCAGCGTGTTCGTCTGGCGCCGGCGCTGGACCAGCACGTACGCACCGCCGAGGGCGGCGACGACGAACAGCAGCAGCAACCACCACGGTGAAGTGAAACCGGACAGGCTCATCGTCCCCCCTGCCGTGCGGGTGCGCCGAAGCTGTGCCGCCGGGCCGCGACGAACCGGACCACGTCGCCGATCCAGTCGCGGTCGGTGCGCAGCGTCAGCACGGGCGCACCGGAACTGCGCAGCGCCTGGTGCACGGCCGCGCGGTGTTCGGCGGCGGCCTGCGCGTAGTCGGCCCGCAGTTCTGGAGTGGTCGTGAATTCACGGGTGCGGCCCGTCTCCGGGTCGTGCAGCACCACGTCGCCCAGATCGGGCAGTTCGAGGTCGCGGCGATCGATGATCTCGACGGCGAGCAGTTCGTGCCGGCCGGACAGTGCCCGCAGAGATCGCTCCCAGTCGAGAGGGCCGAGGAAATCGCTCACCACGACCGCCAGACCGCGGCGGCGCTGGGGACGTCGCAGCGACTCGACGAGCCCCTGGAGATCACCGCGGGTCCCGTCGGGTGCGTGCGGGGTGGTCGCGACGGTACGCAGCAACGATTGGGCGTGCAGCCGTCCGCCGCGGGCGGGGACGCGGACCGTCTCGTTGCCGGTGGAGATCACCGCGCCGATCCGATTCCCGCCGCCGGTGGTCAGATGCGCGAGCGCGGCCACCGCTGCGATCGCCAGGTCGCGCTTCTCGCACACGCCGGTACCGAAGTCCAGGCTGGCCGACAGGTCGACCGCGAGCCACGTCTCGAGTTCCCGGTCGGCGACGGTCTGCCGCACGTGCGGGTGCGTCGTGCGCGCGGTGACCGACCAGTCCATCTGCCGCACGTCGTCGCCCGGCTGGTACTCGCGGGCGTCCCCCGGCTCGGAACCGGGGCCCGGGATCAGACCGAGATGGTCGCCGTGCAGGACGCCGTCGAGACGGCGCCGCACGGTGAGCTCGAGGGTGCGGAGCGCGGCGGTGAGCGCGGGATCGCGCAGCTCACCGGAGCGGAACCGCGGTGGCGACCCGTCGTGAGGACGTGTGCTCACCGCGCGCCCGCACCTCCCTGCGGACCGGGTGCACCGACGGGCGCCTGCTGACCGGCAGCGGCCCGCGGATCGGCCGGCGCCGGGCCGGGGGTCGCGGTCGGTACGGGTGCGTTGGCCTGCGGGGCGACCTGCGGAAGTCCCACGGTCTGCAGGATGCGGGTGATGATCTGGTCCGGGGAGACGTCGTCCGCGAGCGCGTCGTAGGACAGCACCAGGCGGTGGCGGAGCACATCGGGGATGACGTCGACGATGTCCTGCGGCACCACGTAGTCGCGGCCACGCACGAGCGCCAGGGCACGCGCCGAGGAGATGATGCCGAGCGTCGCGCGGGGCGAGGCACCGTAGGCGATCCAGCCCTGCACGTCGTGCAGGCCGAGTTCGGCGGGCCGACGCGTCGCGAAGATGACCCGCACCACGTAGTCGACGAGCGCGTGGTGCACGAACACACGTCCGGCGATCTTCTGCAGGCGCAGGAGCTGCTCGTTGTCGAGCACCTGCTTCGGCTCGGGAGCGGCGACACCCATCCGGTAGACGATCTCGCGTTCCTCCTCCACCGTCGGGTAGTCGACGAGGACCTTGAAGAGGAAGCGGTCGCGCTGTGCTTCCGGCAGCGGGTAGACGCCCTCGTTCTCGATGGGGTTCTGCGTCGCCATCACGAGGAACGGCTCGGGCATCGGGAAAGTCTTGCCGCCGATGGTGACGTGGCGTTCGGCCATCACCTCGAGCAGCGCCGACTGCACCTTCGCCGGGGCGCGGTTGATCTCGTCGGCGAGCACGAAGTTCGCGACGACCGGTCCGAGTTCGGTGTCGAACTCCTCGCGTCCCTGCCGGTAGATGCGGGTACCGACCAGGTCGGTCGGCACGAGGTCGGGGGTGAACTGCACGCGGGAGAACGATCCACCGACGACCTTCGCGAAGGTCTCGACGGCCAGCGTCTTGGCGACGCCCGGAACGCCCTCGAGCAGCACGTGCCCGCGCGCGAGCACACCGACGAGCATCCGCTCGACCAGCAGGTCCTGGCCGACGATCACACGCTTGACCTCATAGATGGCCCGTTCGAGGAGACGGACGTCGTCGGCCGGGTCGTACGCCTTCGCGGGAGCGTCACCGGGTTTCCGCATGTTCGCGCCGGTTGCCTGCTGGGTGTTCGTACCGGACCCCTGCGGAGCCGGCTGAGCGTTCGCGCCGGACCCCTGCGGAGCCGGGCCGTTCGCACCGGCCGCCTTCGGCGCCGGCGCAGCACCCGCTGCAGCCTGGTTGTTCTTGCGTCCGTCGTTACCGCCCTGGTTGCCCGGCGTTGCCGAACCGGACGTCCCACCCTCGCGTGAGGTCACCAACAATCCACCGCTTTCGCCTACGTCGCTCCGCTGGAAACACCTGCTGCACCACTATTGCAGGTGCCGGCTCGGTGTGTCGTCGCCCCTGCACCGACCGGGAGACGACATCCGGAAACGACCGGATGGCACCCGTCCTCGGTGGTACGAGGGCCGCGGCAAACCTCGCCCTCACGACACCATGCGCACCACGTACGGTGTCATGCCGCCCCAGCGTACCGGCGAGATCTTCACGAACGATCCCGACTGCGGCGCCTCGAGCATCTGCCCGTCGCCGAGATACAGCGCGACGTGCTGGCTGGCGTTGGGCCCGTAGAAGATCATGTCGCCCCGTCTCATCTGCGACGACGGAACCTGGGTACCGGCCGTGTACTGGTAGCCGGTGTAGTGCGGGAGCGAGATGCCTATACCCGCGAACGCGTAGATCATCAGTCCCGAACAATCGAAGCCGACCTTGGCGTAGTCGCCGTGGACGTCGGCGACGCCACCGTCGCGGATACCGCGGGTCGGGCCGTTCTCGTTGCCACCACCCCACGCGTACGGGACGCCGATCTGGGACATCGCGCGGTCGATGACGATCTCCACCGCAGCGGGACCGGTGACGGACGGACGCGACGGGGTGCTCGGCGTCGAATTCGGTGTGGAGGGGCGGGAACCCGATCCCCCGGTACCCGATCCGGGAGTCTCCACGACGGGGTCGCCCGGATCCGGGTTGTCCCAGTCGATGCCACCGTCGCTGCCGCTGTCCTCGTCGTCGTCCTCGTCGGGGATCGTGCCGCTGTCGGTGTCATCGGGGACGGTTCCATCGTCGGTATCGTCCGGGACGGTTCCGCTGTCCGTGTCCTCGAGGACGTCGTCCAGGACGCTTCCACGGTCGCCGTAGTCCGGAACGGTGACGTCGTCGGTGTAATCCGGTGCAGCCGTGTCGGTGCCACTCGTATCGGTGCCACTCGTATCGGTGCCACTCGTAGCGGTGTCACTGCCCTCCGGCACTCCGGATTCGGTGGTGACCTCGCCCGGTGCGGCGACGTCGCTCTCGCGGGTCGACGGAGACTCCTCGATCAGCGTGTGGGGGCGACGGCCGTTGGCCAGTTCCGACGCACGTTCCCGGGCTGCGGCGTCGGCGGCGACACGCTCGGCTGCCTCGGCTGCCGCGACCCGTGCCGCCTCGGCGGCCGCCGCGGCAGCTGCTTCCTCGGCTGCGCGGCGACGCTCCCAGTCCTGGTACTGCGCGCGTTGCCCTTCCAGGCCCGCAACGTTCACGCGGGCCCGGTCGAGTTCGCTCTGCGCGTTCGCACGTTCCTGCTCGATGCGCGACTTCTCGGCAGCCTGCCGACCGAGTTCCGCTCGCGCGACGGCGATCGCGGCCTCGGCCTCGGCCCTGCGCTGCTCGGCGGCTTCCGCCGCCGCGTCGGCCTCGAGCTTGGCCGCGCGTGCCCGCGAATGGGAGTTGGCCTCCTGGGCCCGGGCGCGCTGGAGCGCATCGAGCACCGCGGTGCGCCCGGCGGACAGCAACCGCATGACCTGGGCGCGGTCGAGCAGATCGTCGGGACCGTCGACGTCGAGGAAGGCCGCGAGGGAGACCGAGTTGGCGCCACGGGTGTAGCTGTCCCGGACGAACGCGTCGAAATTCTTCTGGGCAGCGGCGATCCGGTCGGCGGCGTCGTCGAGTGCGCGGCGGGAATCCACGACCACCCGTTCGGCGAGATCCGCCGCGTCGCGCGCGCTCTGGAGATCGACGAGGGCGCGGTTGACGTCCTCGCGGCGGATGGCGACCTGCGCGTCGAGCTCGGCGAGCTGCTGATCCGCGTCGGCGATCCGGACGATCAGCTGCCCGACCCGGTCGATGTTGGCCGCGACGGCCGCACCTGCGCGGTCGATCTCGGCGTCCGAGGGGTTCGGCGGCGGGGGCGGTGCGGCGGACGCCGTCGTGGTCACGGTGAGGAGCACGGCTGTGACCAACCCCAAACCGGCGAGGAGCGTGCCGGTGCGCGTCCGCGGGGTGCGACCGGGCGTCGGACCGTCGGGTCGACGGCCTGCAGTGAGCGTCGTGGCGGTGCCGTCCGGCCCCGACCGTCGCGGAATCCCTCCGTGGATACCGAACCGTCTCACTTGCATCTCCCTCGGTCGCACCTGGTGGCCGAGACATCCGGCCGGACGACCCGAGGAAGGCAGGCAGCATCCGCTCGCCGTGGGTGCCCCACGGCTCACACGCTGCAGTCGTACACCGGCTGCGGACAGCGCCCCCACGAGCCGGGTTGTGACACACCTTCCCCAAGAGCGTCATGAGAACCGTACGACACCTCAGGGGTATGTCGCATGACAGTCACGAAGATCGGCCGGAAGAACTCCGAAAGAACACGGAGCGGACACCGAGGAACACCGTGAGGACAACGAACGATCTTC
The DNA here is from genome assembly GCF_002215235.1 of Rhodococcus sp. BUPNP1. Taxonomy (NCBI): domain Bacteria; kingdom Bacillati; phylum Actinomycetota; class Actinomycetes; order Mycobacteriales; family Nocardiaceae; genus Rhodococcus; species Rhodococcus sp. BUPNP1. The sequence continues at coordinate 106,514 of NZ_NERM01000014.1, read as the reverse complement.
CCTGCCGGATTCCGTCACGATCGAGGCGCCGAAGGCTCGTATTCCCTCTCCGGGGTGACGGGAAAGAGACCTCAGAGGTCCTTGGGCGATGACGGTCCGTTACCTCCGGCAACGGTCGCGTCACCGTCCGCGCGGCGGCGTTTGGCGAGATAGGTCGCGCCCGCCGCGAGGGCGACCACCGCGACGATCAGCAACGTCATCAGCGTCCATGGCGGCGACGGCTCGAGCACCGAATCCACGAAGTTGCGCGTGGAGACCACCGGGTCACCGGTGTAGGTGCGATCCTGGGCAGCCTCGAGAGTGACCCTGTCGAGGTCCTCACTGAACGTCCCGACCCATCCGGGGCTGAGAACCAGCACCGTGCCACCGTCCTCGGCTCCGACCTCTGTCGCGAGGTCGCGCAGCTGCGAATCCATGCGCGGGTCCCGGTCGAGCACGACCACGCTGAGGTCGATCCCGTTCTCCTGCGCGCGCTGCACCTCGGCGACGAGGTCGTCGACGTATTGCGAGGGCGCCGCCACCTGGTCGTCGGCGAGATCGGCGAACACTTTTTCGACCGAGACCCCGGTAGGAAGATCCGTGAGCACAGGGCCCGGTATGCGAAGCAGTGGCGCAGACATCTCTCTCCGGTGGTGCAGGGTCGGAAGCCGGGTGATACGGCGATCCGGCCGCGCGGAGACGACACGAAAAGCCACACCCGTGCGGCAAGGGAGAACACTACGCGATCGCGCAACGGCGGCTCGAAGCACTCGTCGCGAGCAGGACCGATGCCGGCGGGACACTCAGTCGGAACGACGGACCCCGACTTCGATTCAATACAGGACAAGCGTACTGTTAGAATCGAGTGCGAGACGCCACGACTTCGGCATCCGGGCAACAGGCCGCGGGTGGACGTCGTGTGCCTCGCTTCAGCCGTCGACACAGCCCCGTCGGCGGCCAGCCGAAACGACGAGTGGAGCTGACGTGAGCACCAGTAGTGATTCGTTCGGCGCCAAGGGTTCGCTGCAGGTCGGAGACAACTCCTACGAGATCTTCCGCCTGTCGGCCGTCCCCGGCACCGAGAAACTTCCTTACTCTTTGAAGGTCCTGGCCGAGAACCTGCTGCGCACCGAGGACGGTGCCAACATCACGGCCGATCACATCCGGGCCATCGCCAACTGGGATCCCTCCGCCGACCCGAGCATCGAGATCCAGTTCACGCCCGCCCGCGTGATCATGCAGGACTTCACGGGTGTCCCCTGTGTCGTCGACCTCGCCACCATGCGTGAGGCAGTGACCACCCTGGGCGGCGACCCGAACAAGGTCAACCCCCTCTCCCCCGCCGACATGGTCATCGACCACTCGGTGATCCTCGACTACTTCGGTCGCGCCGACGCCCTCGAGCGCAACGTCGACCTCGAGTACGAGCGCAACGGCGAGCGCTACCAGTTCCTGCGCTGGGGCCAGGGCGCCTTCGACGACTTCCGCGTCGTGCCCCCGGGCATGGGCATCGTCCACCAGGTCAACATCGAGTACCTCGCCCCGACCGTCATGGTCCGCAACGGGCAGGCCTACCCCGACACCTGCGTCGGCACCGACTCGCACACGACGATGGTCAACGGCCTCGGCGTGCTCGGCTGGGGTGTCGGCGGCATCGAGGCCGAGGCCGCGATGCTCGGCCAGCCGGTCTCCATGCTCATCCCGCGCGTGGTCGGCTTCAAGCTCACCGGTGAGATCCAGCCCGGCGTGACCGCGACCGACGTCGTGCTCACCGTCACCGACATGCTGCGCAAGCACGGCGTCGTCGGCAAGTTCGTCGAGTTCTACGGCGCCGGCGTGGCCGAGGTCCCCCTCGCCAACCGCGCGACCCTCGGCAACATGAGCCCCGAGTTCGGTTCGACCGCAGCGATCTTCCCGATCGACGGCGAGACCATCAACTACCTGCGCCTGACCGGCCGCAGCGACGAGCAGCTCGCTCTCGTCGAGGCGTACGCCAAGGAGCAGGGCCTGTGGCACGATCCGAGCCGCGAGCCCGAGTTCTCCGAGTACCTCGAGCTCGACCTGTCGACGGTCGTCCCGTCGATCGCCGGCCCGAAGCGCCCGCAGGACCGCATCCTGCTGTCCGAGTCGAAGGTCGCCTTCCGCAAGGACATTCACAACTACGTGGAGGAGAACCTCCCGGCCGAGCACACCAAGCTCGACGAGGCCGTCGAGGAGACCTTCCCGGCGTCCGACCCGGCCGTGCTGTCCTTCGCGGACGACGGTGCCGTCGACGTCCACTCGGCCGCCAACGGCGCCCACGGACGTCCGTCGAAGCCGGTCAAGGTCGTCTCCGAGGAGCGCGGCGAGTTCGTCCTCGACCACGGCGCCGTCGTGGTCGCGGGCATCACCTCCTGCACCAACACCTCCAACCCGTCGGTCATGCTCGGCGCCGCGCTGCTCGCCCGCAACGCCGTCGAGAAGGGCCTGTCCACCAAGCCGTGGGTCAAGACCAACATGGCTCCGGGTTCGCAGGTCGTCAACGACTACTACGAGAAGGCCGGCCTGTGGCCGTACCTCGAGAAGCTCGGCTTCTACCTCGGTGGCTTCGGTTGCACCACGTGCATCGGTAACACCGGCCCGCTGCCCGAGGAGATCTCGAAGGCCGTCAACGACAACGACCTCTCGGTCACCGCGGTGCTCTCCGGCAACCGCAACTTCGAGGGTCGTATCTCCCCCGACGTGAAGATGAACTACCTGGCCTCGCCGCCGCTGGTCATCGCGTACGCGCTCGCGGGCACGATGGACTTCGACTTCGAGACCGACGCGCTGGGCAAGGACAAGGACGGCAACGACGTCTTCCTGAAGGACATCTGGCCTTCCGCCCAGGAGATCGACGACACCATCAAGTCGGCGATCAACCAGGACATGTTCCGCAAGTCCTACGCCGACGTCTTCAAGGGCGACGAGCGCTGGCAGAACCTCGAGACCCCCGAGGGCGACACCTTCGCGTGGGACGAGGAGTCGACGTACGTCCGTAAGGCTCCGTACTTCGAGGGCATGACGATGGAGCCGGACGCGGTCAGCGACATCAAGGGCGCTCGCGTCCTCGCGCTGCTCGGCGATTCGGTCACAACCGACCACATCAGCCCGGCCGGTCCGATCAAGCCGGGTACCCCGGCCGCGCAGTACCTCGACGCCCACGGTGTCGAGCGCAAGGACTACAACTCGCTCGGTTCGCGTCGTGGCAACCACGAGGTCATGGTCCGCGGCACCTTCGCGAACATCCGTCTGCAGAACCAACTGCTCGACGGTGTCTCCGGTGGCTACACCCGCGACTTCACCCAGGACGGTGCTCCGCAGGCGTTCATCTACGACGCCTCGCAGAACTACCAGAAGGCCGGCATCCCGCTGGTCGTCCTCGGTGGCAAGGAGTACGGTTCCGGCTCCTCGCGCGACTGGGCCGCCAAGGGCACCCGCCTGCTCGGCGTCAAGGCCGTCATCACCGAGTCCTTCGAGCGCATCCACCGCTCGAACCTCATCGGCATGGGTGTCATCCCGCTGCAGTTCCCGGCGGGCGAGTCGGCCGCGTCGCTGGGCCTGACCGGCACCGAGGTCTTCGACATCGAGGGCATCGAGAAGCTCAACGAGGGCGTCACGCCGAAGACCGTCAAGGTCACGGCGACCAAGGACAACGGCGAGAAGGTCACCTTCGACGCTGTCGTCCGCATCGACACCCCCGGTGAGGCCGACTACTACCGCAACGGCGGCATCCTGCAGTACGTGCTGCGGAACATGATCCGCGGCTGAGAGCAGTGCTCGTGACCCGATCGGTCACATCCGTGTGAAGCGGCGGGCCCGGGACGAGACTCGTCTCGGGCCCGCCGTCTCCATCGAGCCGAAAGGAAGTGGCGCGTGCCCAAGGTCAGTGAGGACCATCTCGCCGCGCGGCGCAGGCAGATCCTCGACGGTGCCCGTCGCTGCTTCGCCGAATACGGTTACGACGGCGCGACCGTGCGACTGCTCGAAGACGCCACGGGTCTGTCTCGTGGCGCGATCTTCCACCATTTCAAGGACAAGGACGGACTGTTCCTCGCCCTCGCCCAGGAGGATGCGAGACGGATGGCCGACGTCGCGGCCAACGAGGGTCTCGTGCAGGTCATGCGCGACATGCTGTCCTCCCCCGACCAGTTCGACTGGCTCGGGACGAGGCTCGAGATCACGCGCCGTCTCCGCACCGACCCCGAGTTCGCGAAGGCGTGGATGCAACATTCGGCCGAACTCACCGAGGCCACCGTCGGACGCCTCGAACGGCAGCGGGAAGCGGGCCGGCTGCGCGACGACGTGCCGACCGAAGTCGTCCTGGGTTATCTCGACCTCGTGCTCGACGGGCTCGTCGCCCGCCTCGCTTCAGGGCACACCGAACAGGACCTCGTCGCGGTTCTCGACCTCGTCGAGGAATCCGTGCGCCGGCGCGACTGACGCGCCGGATCCGTTCCTCACGCCTTCTCGTCGCTCGCTGCCGCCCGACGACGATTCGGGCCGCCGCGGCCCCGCAGCCGCACCTGCGACTCCACGAGAACGTTGTGCACGAAACCGTAGGATCGACCGGTTTCCTGCGCGAGCCTCCGAATGCTCGCGCCCTCCTCGTAGCGGCGCTTCAGATCCTCCTGCAAGCGGTCCCGCGATTCCCCTGTAACTCGGGCTCCCTTCGCGTAGGTCGTCTCTCCACCACCGGAATTTCGCGCCATCGGATCCTCCCTGCGCCCTCGCCAAAGGTCCCTTTCCCAGGCTAGAGGACTGTCAGGTTGCGCGGACGCAGATCGGACCAGCGGGAGCGGATCAGGGGGCGGATCCGACCGGGAGCCCGATCAGGCGAGCTGGATGAGCTCGAGGTATTCCTGCGACCAGTGGTCCTCGGTTCCGTCGGGAAGCAGGATCACCCGTTCCGGGTCGAGGGCCTCGGCCGCACCCGGATCGTGGGTGACCAGCACGACGGCACCCTCGTAGCTCCGCAGCGCGTCGAGCACCTGCTCGCGCGAGATGGGATCGAGGTTGTTGGTCGGCTCGTCGAGGAGCAGCACGTTCGCTGCGGACGAGACGAGGCCCGCCAGGGCGAGTCGTGTCTTCTCACCGCCGGAGAGTGTTCCGGCCGGCTGCTCGAGCTGCGGACCGGTGAACATGAACGCGCCGAGCAGTCCGCGCAGGTCCTGTTCACCGGCGTCCGGAGCGGCGTGCCGGATGTTCTCCCACACCGTCGCCGAGTCGTCGATGGTGTCGTGCTCCTGCGCGAAGTAGCCGATCTTCAGACCGTGACCGGGCACGAGTTCGCCGAGATCCGGCTGCTCGACACCGGCGAGCAGTCGCAGCAGCGTCGTCTTGCCGGCACCGTTGAGGCCGAGGACGACGACGCGGCTGCCCCGGTCGATCGCGAGGTCGACGCCGGTGAAGATCTCCAGGGAGCCGTAGACCTTGGTCAGTTCCTTGGCCATCAGCGGGGTCTTTCCGCAGGCGGCCGGCGTGGGGAACCGGATCTTGGCCACCTTGTCGGCGACGCGTACGTCGTCGAGGTCGGAGAGCAGCTTCTCGGCGCGCTTGGCCATGTTCTGGGCGGCCGTGGCCTTGGTGGCCTTCGCGCCGAGCTTCGCGGCCTGCTTCTGCAGGGCGGACGCCTTCTTCTCGGCGTTCGCGCGCTCGCGCCGGCGCCGCGCCTCGTCGGTGGCGCGTGCGTCGAGGTACTTCTTCCAGCCCATGTTGTAGACGTCGGCCTCGCCGCGCACCGCGTCGAGGAACCACACCTTGTTCACCACATCGGCGAGCAGGTCGACGTCGTGGCTGATAACGATGAGCCCACCGTCGTGGTTCTGCAGGAAACCGCGCAGCCAGGTGATCGAGTCCGCGTCGAGGTGGTTGGTCGGCTCGTCGAGCAGCAGCGTGGTATCGGACTTCCCGCCGGAGCCGTCCGAGGCGGCGAACAAGATGCGGGCGAGTTCGACACGACGGCGCTGACCACCCGACAGCGTGTGCAGCGGCTGGCCGAGGACCCGGTCGGGCAGGCCGAGGCTGTGGCAGATACTCGCAGCCTCGGATTCGGCGACGTATCCGCCGAGCGTCGCGAAACGCTCTTCGAGCGAACCGTACTTGCGCACGGCGCGGTCGCGGATCTTCTCGTCGACAGCCTCCGCCATGAGCGCCTGCTGCTTCTCCATGCTGCGCATGATCTCGTCGAGACCTCGCGCCGAGAGCACCCGGTCCTTGGCGAGGACGTCGAGATTGCCCTCCTTGGGATCCTGCGGCAGGTAACCGATGTCGCCGGAACGGATCACGGTGCCGGCGTAGGGTTCGCCTTCACCCGCGAGGATCCGCAGGGTCGTGGTCTTGCCGGCACCGTTGCGTCCCACGAGGCCGATACGGTCCCCGGCCTGCACCCGCAACCCCGATCCGGGGGCGGAGAGCAGTGTCCGCACGCCGGCGCGGACTTCGAGGTCGGTAGCGGTGATCACGCACGGGCTCCTAGAACGAAAGACGATGGATGAGTGCCATGGTGGCAAACAGCCGGGCACACGAACCACTCATTTTACCGTGACGGCCCCTCTCCCCCACGGTGAGATTCGCTACCCTCGCCACGCACGGCCGGGTCCTCCCCTCGCGCGACCTAGGCTGACGCCCGTGACCCACCTTCCCCCCACCGACCTCGTCGTGGCCGGACTCGGTCCCGCGGGCCGTGCGCTGGCGTTCCGAGCGGCCGCAGCCGGACTGTCGGTGACGGCCGTCGATGTGCGCCCGCAGCGCCGATGGACCGCGACCTACGCGGCGTGGGCCGACGAACTACCCGCCTGGCTGCCCGACGAGGTGGTGGCAGCGCACATCGACAGGCCCGCAGCGTGGACGACCGGGCCCCACGTCGTCGATCGCGCCTACCGGGTGCTGGACACGGCGGGACTGCAGGACTTCCTCGCCCTCGACGCCGTCACGGTGGTCACGGGTCGGGTGCGCGACGTCGATGCGGACGGCGTGGTCCTCGGGGACGGCCGCCGGGTGCCTGCCCGCTACGTCGTCGATGCCCGCGGGGTTCCCGCCGAACCGGAACGCGCCCAGCAGACGGCGTTCGGGCTGATCGTCGACGATGCGACCGCGGCTCCGGCACTCGACGGCCACGACGCCTGGTTCATGGACTGGCGCCGCGACAACGGCACGGGCCCCGACGACGTGCCGTCCTTCCTGTATGCGGTGCCGGTCGGTGACGGACGCACGATCCTCGAGGAGACCTGCCTCGTCGGCCGTCCGGCACTCGGTCTCGGCGAACTCGAGCGGCGCCTGCACATCCGCCTCGCAGCTCGAGGAGTGCGCACGACCGGCGACGAGCAGGTCGAACGGGTTCGCTTCGCCGTCGAGGGTGCACCGACAGCCCCCGGGGTGATCGGTTTCGGCGCTCGCGGTGGTCTGATGCATCCGGCCACGGGATACGCGGTGGCTACCGCCCTGTCCACCGCTGATGCGGTGGTCGATGCGATACGCCGCGGCGACGATCCGCAGCGCGTCCTGTGGCCGGTCCGCGCCCGCTCGGTGGCGACGCTGCGGCAGATGGGGCTGCGGGTCCTGCTGCGACTCGACGCACGCGGAGCGATCGAGTTCTTCGACGCGTTCTTCGACCTTCCGGTCGAGCAGCAACGCGCCTACCTGTCCGGTCGCGACGATGCGACCGGCGTGGCGGCCACGATGTGGCGGCTGTTCCGGGTGCTGCCGATGGGTGCGCGCGCGACGATTCTGCGTTCGCTCCGCTGATCCGCCGGGCGCGGCGGTGTGGCGAACGTCGCGGCGAACCGGCCGGTGAGTTTCGCAGCTTTCCAGCGTGGCCCCGAGGTGTCGATCATGATGGACACATGCGGTCGATCTGGAAAGGCTCACTCGCGTTCGGCCTCGTCAACGTGCCGGTGAAGGTGTACTCGGCCACCGAGTCGCACGACATCTCCTTCCACCAGGTGCACGCGAAGGACGGCGGGCGGATCAAGTATCAGCGCGTGTGCACCGAGTGCGGTGAGGTCGTCCCGTACCAGGACATCGACAAGGCGTACGACTCCGAGGACGGCGAGCGGGTCGTGCTCACCGACGAGGATTTCGAGAAACTCCCCGCGGCCGAGAAGCACGAGATCCCGGTGCTGCAGTTCGTGCCCACCGAGCAGATCGACCCGATCCTGTTCGAGAAGTCGTACTATCTCGAACCCGATTCGTCGTCGCCGAAGGCCTACGGCCTGCTCGCCGCGACCCTCGAGCAGAGCGACCGGACGGCGCTGGTGCACTTCACGCTTCGTCAGCGCACCCGCCTGGCGGCGCTGCGCACCCGTGACGGACTGCTCATCCTGCAGACCCTGTTGTGGCCCGACGAGGTCCGCGCAGCCGAGTTCGAGTCGCTCGACGACATCGAGAAGCCGAAACAACGCGAACTCGCGATGGCAGAGACCCTCGTCGAGTCGATGTCCGACGATTTCGATCCCACCGAATTCACCGACGAATACCAAGTGGAACTGCGCACACTGATCGACGAGGCCCTCGCTCGTGGCGGCGAGAAGGTCTTCCAGGTCGCCGAACCCGACACCGGCGAAGAGGACGCCGAGGTGCTCGACCTCGTCGCGGCCCTGCAGCGCAGCGTCGACGCGGCGGGCAAGAAGGTCCCGTCCGGTTCGTCCTCCGGCGGGAAGAAGTCCTCGAAGGACGACGACGAGGACGAAGGCGAGGACGAGGGCGCGAAGAAGAAGGCCCCCGCGAAGAAGACCGCGTCCAAGAGCACGGCGAAGAAGAGTCCCGCGAAGAAGACCGCGGCGAAGAAGACCACGTCCAAGAGTTCGGCGTCGAAGAGCACGGCGAAGAAGAGTCCTGCGAAGAAGACGGCCGCCAAGAAGACCTCCGGCGAACGCAAAGGCGCCTGACCTCCGACGAGAAGTCGAAGATCAGGCGCCGAGGATCGGAGCCGGAGAAGGCCGGATCAGACGGTGAATCCGAGTGCGCGCAGCTGTTCGCGTCCGTCGTCGGTGATCTTGTCGGGACCCCACGGCGGCATCCACACCCAGTTGATGCGCAGCTCGTCGCACAGACCGCTGCGCACGAGTGCGCCCTTGGCCTGCTCCTCGATGACGTCGGTGAGGGGGCACGCCGCCGAGGTGAGCGTCATGTCCACGGTCACGGTCTCGTCGACCTCGGAGATCCCGTAGACGAGACCGAGATCGACGACGTTGATGCCGAGCTCGGGGTCGACGACGTCGCGCAGCGCTTCCTCGAGTTCGTCGAGGCGGCCCGGATCCAGCGGCGGGGCCGTGGCCGCGACCAGCGTCGAGGTCTCGTCCGCGCCGGCGTCGGCCGTCGGATTCTCGTCGGTGTTCACGGTGCCCGGTGCGGGTTCGGTCATCAGTTCTGTCCTCCGCTCGAAAGGGTGTGCGCGCCGCCCGCCAGGTCGGCGGGGGCGGCGTCCACGGTCTGCGCGACCGCGTCCTTGAAGGCCATCCAGCCCAGCAACGCGCACTTCACGCGCGCCGGGTACTTCGCGACGCCGGCGAACGCGATGCCGTCGCCGATCAGGTCCTCGTCGCCCTCGACGGTGCCGCGACTGCCGACCATCTCGACGAAGCCCTCGACGATCTTCAGTGCATCGCCGAGCGGAACGCCGATCACCTGGTCGGTGAGCACGGACGTCGACGCCTGGCTGATCGAGCAGCCCTGCCCGTCGTAGGAGACGTCGGCGACGGTGTCGCCGTCGATGTGCACGCGCAGGGTCACCTCGTCGCCGCAAGTGGGGTTGACGTGATGCACTTCGGCGCCGAACGGTTCGCGCAGTCCGCGATTGTGCGGGTGCTTGTAGTGGTCCAGGATCACTTCCTGGTACATCTGCTCCATCCGCATCGGATCACGCCTCCCCGAAGAACTTCTGGGCGCGCCGGATCGCCGCGCCGAGTGCCTGCACCTCATCCGGCGTGTTGTACACGGCGAACGATGCGCGGGCGGTCGCGGCCACCCCGAAGCGGCGGTGCAGCGGCCAGGCGCAGTGGTGTCCGACCCGGATCTCGACGCCCTCGTCGTCGAGGATCTGGCCGAGATCGTGAGCATGGATTCCGTCCACGACGAACGACACCGCCCCGCCGCGCTGTTCGCCGGTCGTGGGTCCGATGATGCGCACGCCGTCGATGCCGCCCAGCTCGGCGAGTGCCGCAGCAGTCAGCTCGTGTTCGTGTGCGGCGACGGCGTCCATGCCGATGTCCTGCAGGTAGCGCACGGCGGCACCGAGGCCGACGGCCTGCGAGACCATGGGCGATCCGGCCTCGAATCGCTGCGGCGGTGCGGCGAAGGTCGTCGCCTCCATCGTCACCGTCTCGATCATCGAGCCACCGGTGATGAACGGCGGCACGTCGGCGAGCAGGTCGCGGCGACCGTAGAGGACGCCGACGCCGGACGGACCGAACATCTTGTGTCCGGAGAACGCCGCGAAATCCACACCGAGGGCACGGAAGTCGACGGCCATGTGCGGCACCGACTGGCACGCGTCGAGCACGACGATCGCGCCGACCTCCTTCGCGCGCCGCACGATCTCCTCGACGGGGGCGACCGCACCGGTCACGTTCGACTGGTGCGTGAACGCCACGACCTTCACGGCGTCGGTCAGCGTCAGCGAATCGAGATCGATGCGACCGTCGTCGGTGACCCCGTACCAGCGCAGGGTGGCACCCGTCCGCCGCGCGAGTTCCTGCCACGGAACGAGATTCGCGTGGTGCTCGAGCTCGGTGACGACGATCTCGTCACCGGGGCCGAGCCGGTGCGGGAACCGGTCGTCGGCGAAGGCGTACGCGACGAGGTTGAGCGACTCGGTGGCGTTCTTGGTGAACACCACCTCGTCGACGTCGACCCCGACGAAGGACGCGATGACGGCGCGGGCGTCCTCGTACGAGTCGGTCGCCTCCTCCGACAACGCGTGCGCACCGCGGTGCACGGCCGCGTTCCGCGTCGCGAGGAACTCACGCTCGGCGTCGAGCACCTGTACCGGGCGCTGGGAGGTGGCCCCCGAGTCGAGGTAGACCAGGGGTTTGCCGTCGCGCACCGTGCGCGCGAGGATCGGGAAATCGGCCCTGATCCGGGCGATGTCCAAGGTCCGCACCGGCACCGTCATCCGATCACGCTCCTTGCGTTGCTGCCTGGGTGAAACGAACGTAGCCGTTGGTCTCGAGCTCGTCGGCGAGCTCCGGGCCACCGGACTCGACGACACGGCCACCCACGAAGACGTGCACGAACTGCGGCTTGATGTAGCGCAGGATGCGGGTGTAGTGGGTGATGAGCAGGACGCCGCCGTTCTCGTTCTCCTGGTAGCGGTTCACGCCTTCGGAGACGACGCGCAGCGCGTCCACGTCGAGGCCGGAGTCGGTCTCGTCGAGGATGGCGATCTTCGGCTTGAGCAGACCGAGCTGCAGGATCTCGTGGCGCTTCTTCTCGCCACCGGAGAAGCCCTCGTTGACGCTGCGCTCGCCGAAGGCCGGATCGATGTCCAGCTCGGACATCGCCTGCTTGACCTCCTTGACCCAGTGGCGCAGCTTGGGGGCCTCGCCGCGCACGGCGGTCGCGGCGGTGCGGAGGAAGTTCGACATCGACACGCCGGGCACCTCGACCGGGTACTGCATGGCGAGGAACAGGCCGGCGCGGGCGCGCTCGTCGACGCTCATCTCGAGCACGTCCTCACCGTTGAGGGTGATGCTGCCCGAGGTGATCTCGTACTTGGGGTGGCCGGCGATCGCGTACGACAGGGTGGACTTGCCGGAGCCGTTGGGGCCCATGATGGCGTGCGTCTCACCCGAGCGGACCGTGAGGTTCACGCCCTTGAGGATGTCGATCGGCTCGGCGTTCTCGTCGGTCTGTGCGACGCGGACGTGCAGGTCCTTGATCTCGAGGACGTTCGAAGGTGTGGACATCGAAATGCGTTTCCTTAGTGAGGTATCGGGAGTACGGGGAGGCAGGGCCGGTCAGGCGCCGACGGCGGCGAGTTCCGCCTCGATGGCGGCCTCGAGCCGGTCGCGGACCTCGGTGACCGTGATGCGCTCGAGCAGTTCGTGGAAGAAGCCGCGGACGACGAGGCGACGCGCTTCCTCCTCGGGGATGCCGCGAGCACGCAGGTAGAACAGCTGCTCGTCGTCGAAGCGGCCGGTCGCCGACGCGTGTCCGGCACCGACGATCTCACCGGTCTCGATCTCGAGGTTCGGCACCGAGTCGGCGCGTGCACCGTCGGTGAGCACCAGGTTGCGGTTGAGCTCGAAGGTGTCGGTGCCCTCGGCCTCGGCGCGGATGAGCACGTCGCCGATCCACACGGTGTGCGCGTCGGGCTTGCCGGAGGCCGGATCGCCCTGCAGCGCACCCTTGTACACGACGTTCGACTTGCAGTTCGGCTGCGAGTGGTCGACGAGCAGGCGCTGCTCGAAGTGCTGACCGGCGTCGGCGAAGTACAGGCCGAGCAGTTCGGCGTCGCCGCCGGGGCCGTCGTACTTGGTGGTCGCCGAGACGCGCACGAGATCGCCGCCGAGCGCCACGGTGAAGTGGCGCAGCACGGCGTCGCGGCCGAGTCGGGCGTGGTGCGCGGCGACGTGCACGGCGTCGTCGGCCCAGTCCTGCACCGCGACGACCTTCAACTGTGCGCTGTCGCCGAGCACGAACTCGATGTTCTCGGCGTAGGTGCCGCTGCCACGCTGGTCGATGACGAGCGTGAGGTTGGCGAACGCCTCGAGCCGGATCTGCACGTGCCCGTAGGCGACGGCGCCCTCACCCGGTCCCGTGATCGTCACGGTGACGGGTTCGGCGACCTCGACCTCGCGGCCGACGGTCAGGACGGTCGCGGTCTCGAACGACGAGTACGCCTGAGCTGCGATCCGGTCGAACGGCACACCGGCCTGCCCGAGTCGCGCGTCGTCGCGCGCCACGGTCTCGACCTGCACGCCGTCGACCGGGGTGACCTCGACGGTCGCGGTGCCGGTCGCGGGAGCGGTGCCGTCGTGCAGACCGCGCAGGCGACGCAGCGGGGTGAACCGCCACACCTCGTCGCGACCCGACGGAATCTCGAAGGCATTCACGTCGAACGACGTGAAGACCTCACCCTTGTTGATTGCCGGCTTGCCGGCGGTGTTGACGGCCGGCACCCGGTTCTCGGCACGCACGGCATCCTGCACGCCCGTCGCGGTAGCCGGCGTGTTCTTCGCTTCCGCAGTCATTTAGCCGACTGCCCCTTCCATCTGCAGTTCGATCAGGCGGTTCAGTTCGAGGGCGTACTCCATCGGCAGTTCCTTGGCGATGGGCTCGACGAATCCACGCACCACCATCGCCATGGCCTCGTCCTCGTCGAGTCCGCGGCTCATGAGGTAGAACAGCTGGTCGTCGCTCACCTTCGAGACGGTCGCCTCGTGACCCATCGTGACGTCGTCCTCACGGATGTCGACGTACGGGTAGGTGTCGGAACGGCTGATCTGGTCGACGAGCAGCGCGTCGCACTTGACCGTCGACTTCGAGCCGTGAGCGCCCTTGTTGACCTGCACGAGGCCGCGGTAGGAGGCACGTCCACCGCCACGCGCCACCGACTTCGACACGATGGTCGAGGAGGTGTGCGGAGCCAGGTGCAGCATCTTCGCGCCGGTGTCCTGGTGCTGGCCCTCGCCGGCGAAGGCGACGGAGAGCACCTCACCGCGAGCGTGCTCGCCCATCATCCACACGGCCGGGTACTTCATCGTCACCTTGGAACCGATGTTGCCGTCGATCCATTCCATCGAGCCGCCGGCCTCGACCTTGGTGCGCTTGGTCACCAGGTTGTAGACGTTGTTCGACCAGTTCTGGATGGTCGTGTAGCGGCAGTGGCCGCCCTTCTTGACGATGATCTCGACGACCGCGGAGTGCAGCGAATCGGACTTGTAGATCGGCGCGGTGCAGCCCTCGACGTAGTGCACCGAGGCGCCCTCGTCGACGATGATCAGGGTCCGCTCGAACTGGCCCATGTTCTCCGTGTTGATGCGGAAGTAGGCCTGCAGCGGGATGTCGACGTGCACACCCGGCGGGACGTAGATGAACGAGCCACCCGACCACACCGCGGTGTTCAGAGCGGAGAACTTGTTGTCGCCGGCCGGGATGACCGTGCCGAAGTACTCCTTGAACAGCTCGGGGTGCTCACGCAGACCCGAGTCGGTGTCGAGGAAGATCACGCCCTGGCTCTCGAGGTCCTCGCGGATCTGGTGGTAGACCACCTCGGATTCGTACTGGGCGGCGACACCGGCGATGAGGCGCTGCTTCTCGGCCTCCGGGATGCCCAGCTTGTCGTAGGTGTTCTTGATGTCCTCGGGGAGCTCGTCCCAGCTCGCGGCCTGCTTCTCCGTCGAGCGCACGAAGTACTTGATGTTGTCGAAGTCGATCCCGTCGAGGTTCGAGCCCCACACCGGCATCGGCTTCTTGTCGAAGGTGCGCAGCGCCTTGAGGCGGATGTCGAGCATCCACTCGGGCTCGTTCTTCTTGGCGGAGATGTCCCGCACGACCTCTTCGGACAGGCCGCGCTGCGCCGTGGCGCCGGCGGTGTCGGGGTCCGCCCAGCCGTATTCGTAGTGGCCGAGAGAATCGATCGTCTCTTCCTGCGTCAGCGGCGCGGTGCCGGACGTCTGATCCGATGCGACGGTCATGCGAGCTCCTTCCGGAGTCTGGTGGGCGTCGGCGCGGGCTGTGCGTCGACGGTCGACGGGTGGGTGGATGTCTTCCTGGTGTGCCCTGGTTCGCGGAGCACTCGCGGTGGGATCGTCACGTGGGCGGCTCCGGACGGGGCACATCCGCTCTGGGGAGAACGGGCACGTGTGTCGTGCAGAAGGCGTCGCCGTTCGCGATCGTCGCGAGGCGTTGCACGTGGGTTCCGAGGATCCGCACGAAGGCCTCCTGTTCCGCCTCGCACAGTTCGGGGAACTGCTCCGCGACGTGCGAGACCGGGCAGTGGTGCTGGCAGATCTGCACGCCGGTGCCGACGCGGCGGGTCGAGGCGGCGAAACCGGAGGCGGTGAACGCCCCGGCGATCTCCTCGGCGACACTCTCGACGTCGTCGACGTTCTCGTCGGCGGGTGCGACGGTGCCGAGGATCGAGTCCACGCGGCGTCGCGCGAAGTCCTCCACGGCGGCGTCGCCGCCGAGTTCGCGGAGGTGCCGCATGGCGGCGGTGGCAAGATCGTCGTAGGAATGTCCGAGGCGGGCGCGTCCGACGGCGGTGAGCTGGAAGCGGCGGGCGGGACGGCCACGACCGCGTCCCTGCCTGCGCGGCGGCGCGGCGGCCTGCGCCTCGCCGGACTCGATGAGGGCGTCGAGATGGCGTCGCACGCCCGCGGCGCTGAGCCCCAGACGCTCGCCGATCTCCGGCGCGGTGATGGGACCTTCTTCGAGCAGCAGCTGCACGACGGCGGCGCGGGTCTGACCCTCCGGGATCTCGCGACCTGCCGAGGCAGGATTCTTGCGGGTGTCCTCGCCGCGCGACGCCGTCGCGGCAGGTGCGTGACCTGCGCGTTCTGCGGTGTCGGTGGTGTCGGACGGGTATTTCACAACACCAGTGTGACGGAATTCGGAAGCACGGTCCACCAAGGGTGCCCTTTGTTACACCTCATGACGGAGCCGTCGGAGACCACCCTCGCCGTCCCGTTACGCTTCTGACGTGCCGTCGACTCCTCCCCTGTCCGCCCCGCGCACGACGTCTCCGTCGCCGGGCCGATCCGGGGTCCGCGAACGGCTGCACGTGTGGATCCGACGCGCCCTGGGCCTCGACGCCCCGGGCCCACACGCCGATGTCTCGGTCGTGCTGCACGGCGACGAGACCGAAGGTCGCGGACTCGATGCGATCGAGAACATCTATCTCCACCGCATCCGATTGCTCGGCGCCACCGGTGCCGTCCTCATGGCCGTCGGAGCGCTCGGCGCCGGCGCCCAGCCGGTCCTGCAGAACCCCGTGCAGGGCGTCCGCGCCCTCGGGTTGGCGGCACGCATGCCGAGCGCCGCCCTCACGACGACCATGATCGGCACGGCGCTGGTGATCCTCGCCTGGTTGCTGCTCGGCCGGTTCGCGATCGGCCGGGGCGCACCGGACGGTCCCGTGCGCCGACTGTCCCGGTCGCAGCTCGACCGCACCTTGCTGCTGTGGATCCTTCCGCTGGTCGTCGCGCCGCCGATGTTCAGCAAGGACGTCTACTCGTATCTCGCGCAGAGCGAGATCGCGGCGCGCGGGCTCGATCCCTACGCCATCGGTCCGGCCGGCGCGCTGGGGGTCGACCACGTCCTGACCCGGACTGTGCCGAACATCTGGCGCGACACCTCGGCCCCCTACGGCCCGGCCTTCCTGTGGATCGGCGAGAAGATCACCTACCTCACGGGCGAGAACATCGTGGCCGGCATCTTCGTCCACCGCCTGCTCGCGCTCGTGGGTGTAGCCCTGATCGTGTGGGCGCTGCCGCGGCTCGCCCGCCGGTGCGGCGTCGCGTCGGTGAGCGCATTGTGGCTCGGTGCCGCGAACCCGCTGTTGCTCTTCCACCTGGTTGCCGGCATCCACAACGAGGCCCTGATGCTCGGGCTCATGCTCGCCGGAGTCGAACTCGCGCTGCGGGCCGTCCACCCGGACGACGAGGCAGCCTCGCGCCTGCGTCTCGCGGGATGGCTCGCGGCCGGCACCGCGCTGATCGCCCTGTCGTCGATGATCAAGGTGCCCTCGCTGCTCGCGCTCGGATTCGTCGGCATGGCCCTTGCCCGCAAGTGGGGTGGCGGCTTCCGCGCCGTGATCGCCGCCGCCGCGATCCTCGGGATCGGGACCTGCGTCGTCATCGGCGCTGTGAGCTGGGGCAGCGGCTTGGGCTTCGGCTGGACGAAGACCCTGGGCACCGCCACGGAGGTCCGCAGCTGGATGTCGATCCCGACCCTGCTCGGCATGGGTACCGGCCTCGGGGGCGTGCTGCTCGGTCTCGGCGACCACACGACGGCCGTACTGTCCATCACACGCCCCATCGCAGCGCTGGTGGCCGCCTTCGTCACGGTGCGCATGCTGCTCGCGGTGCTCATGGGACGGATCCATCCGGTCGGTGCGCTGGGAGTGTCGCTGGGTGCGATCGTGCTGCTCTTCCCGGTCGTGCAACCGTGGTATCTGCTGTGGGCGGTGATCCCGCTCGCGGCCTGGGCGACCCGCCCGGTCTTCCGGATCCCCACCATCGCGTTCTCGTCGGTCGTCGGCATGATCCTCATGCCCAACGGCAGCGAATACCAACCGTTCATCATCGTCCAGGCGTCGATCGCGACCATCGTCGTGGTCGGGCTGATCATCGTCGCCACACGCTCCCGGCTGCCGTGGCGGCTGCAGGAGCGCACACCACCGCGTCCGACGGAAACCGCGGACGCCTAGGCTGGAACCCTGTGACCCCGAGTTCTCCCGCCGGTGCGGTACCGGCCGTGCGCCTGGACGGCGTCGTCAAGACCTACGGGGGCGTCACCGCCGTGAACGGTCTCGATCTGACCGTCGAACGTGCCCAGGTGCTCGCCCTCCTCGGCCCGAACGGCGCCGGTAAGACCACCACCGTGGAAATGTGCGAGGGGTTCGTCACTCCCGACGCGGGCACGGTCCGCGTCCTGGGTCTCGATCCTGTCGCCGATTCCGACGCCCTCCGCCCCCGGATCGGCGTGATGCTGCAAGGTGGCGGCGCATATCCGGGTTCGCGGGCCGGCGAGATGCTCGACCTGGTGGCGGCGTACTCGGCCGATCCCCTCGACCCCGACTGGCTGCTCCAGCGCCTCGGACTCACCGATGCCCGCCGCACCCCCTACCGCCGGCTGTCGGGCGGACAACAGCAACGCCTCGCGCTCGCGTGCGCGCTGGTCGGACGCCCCGAACTGGTGTTCCTCGACGAACCGACGGCGGGTCTCGACGCGCAGGCCCGGCTCCTCGTGTGGGAACTGATCGACGCGCTGCGCCGCGACGGCGTGAGCGTGCTGCTCACCACCCACCTCATGGACGAGGCCGAAGAGCTCGCCGACGAGATCGTCATCATCGATCACGGCCGGGTGGTCGCCGCGGGAACGCCGGACGAGGTCACCCGTGACGGCGCCGAGGGCCAGTTGTGGCTGACCGCGCCTGCGGGTCTCGACCTGAGCGCCCTGCAGTCCGCTCTGGCCGGCACCCACCGGGTCCGGGAGGACAATCCCGGGCGGTATCTCGTCGAGGGCACGATCGAACCGTCCGTCGTCGCGGCGGCGGCCACCTGGTGCGCGAACCTGGGCGCACTGGCAACCGAGATCCGGGTGGATCAACGCAGCCTCGAGGACGTCTTCCTCGAGTTGACCGGTCGGGAGTTGAGAGGGTGAGCGTGACCCACGATCGTCTGGCGAACAACCGGTTCGCGGAGGGGACCTTCACCCCGCGACCGCAGCCGAACTCGCCGTCGAAGATGCTCGCGGCGCAGACCGCCATGGAACTCAAGCTGCTGCTACGCAACGGCGAGCAGCTCCTGTTGACCATGTTCATCCCGATCACGCTGCTGATCGGCCTGTCGCTGCTGCCCATCGGCGATCTCGGCGACTCGCGGGTCGACAGCGTGCTGCCTGCGGTGATGATGGTGGCCGTGATGTCGACGGCGTTCACCGGTCAGGCGATCGCCGTGGGCTTCGACCGCCGCTACGGCGCCCTCAAGCGGATCGGCGCGACCGCGCTGCCCAAGTGGGGGATCATCGCGGGCAAGAGCGCAGCGGTGGGCATCGTCGTCGTGCTGCAGGCCGTGCTGCTCGGCGCCATCGGACTGGCCCTGGGCTGGCGCCCCTCCCCCGTCGACCTGCTCATCGGGGCGGTCGTCATCGCCCTGGGCACGGTGATGTTCGCGACACTGGGGCTGCTGCTCGGCGGAACCCTGCGCGCCGAGATCGTGCTCGCCCTCGCGAACATCGTGTGGTTCGTGCTGCTGGGCATCGGCAGCATCGTGGTGCTCGGCGACGTGATCCCCGAAGCGGTGGTCCACCTGCTGCGGATCGTGCCGTCGGGGGCGCTGACGCTCGCGCTCGAGAACGCCACCTCGGGTGTGTTCGACTGGCTGTCGATCGTCTCGCTGCTCGTCTGGACGGTGATCGGCGGCACCGCCGCGGCGCGCTGGTTCCGCTTCACCTGACTCGTGGGCGGCCCGATCGGGCACGACCCAACTACAGCGTGTAGTGGTTCACGCCGTACCATCGAACCGTGTTGTATCGCGGCTACCTGAGCCTTGTCGACCGTCTCCCCCTGCCGTCGCTGCGGACGCAGAAGATCATCGCGTTCCTCACGATCGTCACCCAGGGCGGCATCGCCGTGACCGGCTCGGTCGTCCGCGTCACCGCCTCCGGACTGGGTTGCCCGACCTGGCCGCAGTGCTTCCCCGGGTCGCTGGTTCCGGTGGGTGTGTCGAGCGGGGTGAACACCCTGCATCAGGTGGTCGAGTTCGGCAATCGGCTGCTGACCTTCGTGGTCGTGGCCGTCGCAGCCGCGATCGTCCTGGCCGTCACCCGCGCGCGGCGCCGCAAGGAGGTCATCGCCTGGGCATGGTTGATGCCTGCGGGCACCGTGCTGCAGGCGATCATCGGCGGCATCACCGTCCTGGCCGGTCTGGCCTGGTGGACGGTCGCGATCCACCTGCTCGCATCGATGCTCATGGTGTGGCTGGCGACGGTGCTCTACGCGAAGGTGAGCGAGCCGGACGACGGGACGGTGGTGCAGGTTCTGCCCCAGCCGCTGCGCTGGCTCACCGCGTTGTCGGGTGTCGCGCTCGCCGGGGTCCTCGTGCTCGGCACGATGGTCACCGGCGCCGGCCCGCACGCCGGAGACAAGAGCATCGACAGGCCCGTTCCGCGCCTCGCACTCGACATCACCAATCTCGTCCACCTGCACGCCGAAGCGCTCGTCGGCTACCTCGCGCTGCTGATCGGCCTCACCTTCGCCGTCTACGCGGTCCGCGCACCGCGAGCCGTCACGCTGCGACTGAAGGTCGTCCTCGCCCTGGTGGTCGCACAGGCCGGCATCGGCCTCGTCCAGTTCTGGACGGACGTGCCAGCCGTACTGGTCGTCTTCCACGTCGCCGGCGCCGGACTGTGCACGGCGGCGACCGCGGCGGTGTGGGCGGCCGGACGGACGCGCACGACCGCTCCGGATCGCGAACCCGTTCCGGCCTGATCGTTCGACGACGCGGCCCCTTCCCGGGTTTCCGGAAAGGGGCCGCGTGTCGTCGTACGGGGATCGGGCCTGTCAGCGCTCGTTGCGGGCCTTCGGGAACTTCGTCTGGCGTGCCACCCAGCCGGCCATCTTCGCCCAATGACCCTTCTGCGGGTTGGCGATGCTGGTGACCTCGCGGTCCCACTCGGAGACGGTGACGTCGGGGATCTCCTCGACGATGACGCGCGCCGTCGGGAGGTCCTTCGCGACGCGGTCGCCGAGGGTGCCGTCGGCGGCGACCACGGTGATCCGGACGCCGGACAGACCGATCGGCTGCAGCACGGCCTTCCCGGAACCTCCGTGCTCGGCGACGAAGCTGCGGATGGACGAGACGATGTCGGCCGGTGCGGCCACGACCTGTGTTTCGACGCTCATGTCTGCAGAATACTGTGAGCGCTATGCACGCAATCGAAGTGGCACAGCACGGAGGCCCCGACGTCCTCGTCCCCGTCGAACGACCCGACCCCTCGCCCGGACCGGGTGAGCTGCTGGTCCGCACGGACGCGATCGGCGTCAACTTCATCGACACCTACTTCCGCACCGGCCTCTACGGCACGGAGCTGCCGTACATCCCGGGCTCGGAGGGCACGGGCACGGTCGTCGCCGTCGGCGAAGGTGTGCGGGACACGGCGGTCGGCGACCGGGTGTCGTGGTGCGAGGCACCCGGCTCGTATGCCGAACTGGTCCGCGTCCGCGAGCAGGTCGCCGTGCCGGTCCCGGACTCGGTGCCGGCCGAGCAGGCCGCCTCGGTCCTCCTGCAGGGCATGACGGCGCACTACCTGCTGAACTCCGTCCACCCGGCACAGCCCGGCGAGACGGTGCTCGTCCACGCCGGTGCCGGTGGGGTGGGGCTGATCCTGACGCAGCTCGCCGTCGCGAAGGGCGTGCGGGTGATCACCACGGTGTCCTCCGACGAGAAGGAGGCCCTGTCGCGCGAGGCCGGTGCCGCGGAGGTGCTGCGCTACGGCGACGACCTCGCCGGGAAGGTGCGCGAGCTCACCGACGGTGAGGGGGTGGCCGCGGCCTACGACGGTGTCGGTGCCGCGACCTTCGAGGCGTCGCTGGCGTCCGTCCGCGTGCGCGGCACGGTCGCGCTGTTCGGTGCCGCGAGCGGACCCGTCCCGCCCTTCGACCTGCAGCGGCTGAACCCGGCGGGTTCGCTGTTCGTCACGCGGCCGACCCTCGTGCACTACACCCGCGACCGCGAGGAACTGCTGTGGCGGGCGGGCGACGTGCTCGCGGCGCTGGCCGACGGGTCGCTGAAGCTCCGCGTCGGAGCGAGCTATCCCCTCGCCGAGGCCGCCCGCGCCCACGCAGATCTCGAAGGACGCCGGACCACCGGATCGATCGTCCTGATCCCGTGATCTCCCGACCCGACACGACGAACGCCCCGGCCGATCGGCCGGGGCGTTCGTCGTCGAGCGTGGGTCAGAAGTACGAGCCGATCGTGGGCAGTGCGAGCACGGAGTCGATCGCCAGGCCCAGGCACACCACCGCGAGGTAGTTGTTGGACTGCAGGAACAGCTTGAGCGGCTTGACCGACGCCCCACCGCGCACGCTGTTGAACAGCTGGTGCGCGACGATCAGGAACCAGGCGCCCGCGAGCAGCGCGACGGCCGCGTAGATCACACCGGCGGCCGGGACGATCACCAGCGTCGCGATCACGGTCGCCCAGGTGTAGAGCACGATCTGCTTCGTGACGTGCTGCTCGGTGGCGATGACCGGCAGCATCGGCACGCCGGCGGCCTTGTAGTCCTCCTTGTAGCGCATCGCGAGCGCCCAGGTGTGCGGCGGCGTCCAGAAGAAGATGACCAGGAACAACACGATGGGTTCCCAGCTCAGCGAACCCGTCACGGCGGCCCAGCCGACCATCACGGGCATACATCCGGCGGCCCCGCCCCAGACCACGTTCTGCCAGGTCCGGCGTTTGAGCACCATCGTGTACACGAGTACGTAGAACGCGATCGTCGCCACGACCAGCAGTCCGGCCAACAGGTTGGCGCGCCACCACAACCACGCGAAGGACGCGATCCCGAGGATCATGCCGAAGACGAAGGCGTTGCGTGTCGGCACCGTCTGCCGGGCGAGAGGACGCAACGCGGTGCGTTTCAT
The DNA here is from genome assembly GCF_002215235.1 of Rhodococcus sp. BUPNP1. Lineage (NCBI taxonomy): Bacteria > Bacillati > Actinomycetota > Actinomycetes > Mycobacteriales > Nocardiaceae > Rhodococcus > Rhodococcus sp. BUPNP1. The sequence goes on along the minus strand of NZ_NERM01000014.1, from coordinate 84,208 downwards.
CACCTTGTCGATATCGGCGTCGACGACGCAGTTGAGCGAGTTGGCGCTCGCCGCACCCATCCAGCCGCCGAACAGGGTGCTCAGGATGAGCACGATGTCGACGTTGCCGCGGTCGGCGAACAGCATCGCGGGAATGGTCGCGACCAGCAGGAGTTCGATCACCCGCGGCTTGGTCAACGCGATGTAGGCGAGGACGGTGCCGGAGATCCGGCCCCACGCGGTGTCGGGGCGCGGGGCGCTCGGCGCTTCGGGGACGCCGAAGCCGTGTCCTCCCGGCCGTCGCCCTGCCCGCACACTGTCTCCTTGTCCCACGCGGATCCGCACCTTCGTTTCGCCCGTTCACGGTCGCCCGGTTCCGGACGCTCCTCTACTACGAACGATGGTAGACCGGACCGTTGCCCGGACCGAATCGACCCGTTCGGAGCAGCGCACTAGTCTGAAGTAGCGCGCGGGCCGACTTCCACCCGCCGGGACCCCGTACACCCATGTCAGGAGACTTCAAGCTCGTGTCGATCACAGACGAGATCCGCACCCTCACCCAGCCTGCGCATCCTGCCGACTGGACCGACCTGGACACCAAGGCCGTCGACACCGCGCGCGTGCTCGCCGCCGACGCCGTGCAGAAGGTCGGAAACGGGCATCCCGGTACCGCGATGAGCCTCGCTCCCCTCGCGTACACCCTCTTCCAGCGTGTGATGCGCCACGATCCGACCGACCCCGAGTGGGTCGGCCGCGACCGCTTCGTGCTCTCGTGCGGACATTCGAGCCTGACGCTGTACACCCAGCTGTACCTGTCCGGTTACGGACTCGAGCTCGCCGACCTCGAGGCGCTGCGCACGTGGGGTTCGCTCACCCCGGGCCACCCCGAGTACGGCCACACCGCCGGCGTCGAGATGACCACCGGCCCGCTGGGTCAGGGTCTCGCCTCCGCCGTGGGTATGGCGATGGCCGCCCGCCGCGAGCGCGGTCTGTTCGATCCCGAGGCGCCCGCCGGCTCGAGCCCGTTCGACCACTACGTCTACGTGATCGCCTCCGACGGCGACATCGAGGAGGGCGTGACCTCCGAGGCGTCCTCGCTCGCCGGTGTCCAACAGCTCGGCAACCTGATCGTCTTCTACGACGACAACAAGATCTCCATCGAGCACGACACCGCGATCGCTCTCGGTGAGGACGTCTCCAAGCGCTACGAGGCCTACGGCTGGCACGTGCAGACCGTCGAGGGCGGAGAGAACGTCGCCGCGCTGCTCGAGGCCGTCGAGGCCGCGAAGGCGGTCACCGACCGTCCGTCCTTCATCTCCGTCCGCACGATCATCGGCTACCCGGCCCCGACGAAGATGAACAGCGGCGACGCGCACGGTGCCGCGCTCGGCGCCGACGAGGTCGCCGAGATCAAGAAGATCCTCGGCTTCGACCCCGAGAAGAACTTCGACGTCGACCCGGCCGTGATCGAGCACGCCCGGCAGGTCGTGACGCGCGGCACCGAGGCACGCGCGGCTTGGCAGGCCGACTTCGACGCGTGGGCCGCCCGCGAGCCGCAGCGCAAGGAACTGTTCGACCGCCTGCACGCCGGTGAGTTCCCGGAGGGCTGGGTCGACGCACTGCCGACCTACGAGCCCACCGAGAGCGGTCCCGCGACCCGCTCGGCGTCCGGCAAGGCCCTCGCCGCGCTCGGACCGGTGCTGCCCGAGCTGTGGGGCGGCTCCGCCGACCTCGCCGGCAGCAACAACACGACGATCCCCGGTTCCGACTCCTTCGGTCCCGAGTCGATCTCCACGAAGGACTGGAACGCGCAGCCCTACGGACGCACGCTGCACTTCGGTGTCCGTGAGCACGCGATGGGATCGATCCTCAACGGCATCGCCCTGCACGGCCCGACCCGCCCCTACGGCGGCACCTTCCTCGTCTTCTCCGACTACATGCGGCCCGCGGTGCGTCTCGCGGCCCTCATGCAGACCCCGGCGATCTACGTGTGGACGCACGACTCGATCGGTCTCGGCGAGGACGGCCCGACGCACCAGCCGATCGAGCACCTCGCGGCGCTGCGCGCGATCCCGAATCTCGCCGTGATCCGCCCGGCCGACGCCAACGAGACGTCGTTCGCGTGGAAGGCCGCGCTGGAGAACCGCACCGGCCCGACCGCGCTCGCGTTGACCCGTCAGAACGTGCCGGTGCTCGAGGGCACGCGGGAGAAGGCCGCCGAGGGTGTCGCCCGCGGCGCCTACATCCTGGCCGAGGCATCCTCGGGCACCCCGGAGGTCGTGATCCTCGCGACCGGTTCCGAGGTTCAGCTCGCCGTCGCCGCCCGCGAGACCCTCGAGGCCGACGGTGTGGCCACCCGCGTCGTCTCGGTGCCGGTGCTCGACCGGTTCCTCGAGCAGGACCAGGCCTACCGCGACGAGGTGCTGCCCCCGTCCGTGCGTGCCCGCGTGTCCGTCGAGGCCGGTCTCGCGATGCCGTGGTACCGCCTCATCGGCGACGCCGGTGAGCCGGTCTCGCTCGAGCACTACGGCGCCTCCGCCGACTACAAGACCCTGTACCGCGAGTTCGGCATCACTGCCGAGGCCGTCGTCGACGCCGCGCGTCGCTCGCTGACCCGAGTGAAGGGATGATCCGATGACCCAGCAGACCTCCACGCAGAACGCTGCGCTGGCCGAACTGTCCGCCCAGGGTGTCTCGGTGTGGCTGGACGACCTGTCCCGCGACCTCATCGATTCCGGCAAGCTCGCCGAGCTCGTCGCGACCCGCAGTGTCGTGGGCGTGACGACCAACCCGTCGATCTTCCAGGCCGCCCTGTCGAAGGGCCACGCCTACGACGCGCAGATCCGCGATCTCGCTGCCGCCGGCGCGGACGCCACCGAGGCGATCCGCACCGTCACCACCGACGACGTGCGCGCGGCCTGCGACGTCCTCGCGCCGGTGTTCGAGGCGACGGACGGCCTCGACGGACGGGTGTCGATCGAGGTCGACCCGCGTCTGGCGCACAAGACGGACGACACCGTCCAGCAGGCCCTCGAGCTGTGGCGCATCGTCGACCGCCCGAACCTGTTCATCAAGATCCCGGCGACGGTGGCGGGTCTGCCGGCCATCGCCCGGGTGATCGGTGAGGGTGTCAGCGTCAACGTCACGCTGATTTTCTCGGTCGAGCGCTACGAGCGGGTCATCGAGGCCTACCTCGACGGCCTGACCGCAGCGAAGGCCTCCGGCCACGACCTGTCGAAGATCCGCTCGGTCGCGTCGTTCTTCGTCTCGCGTGTCGACACCGAGATCGACCCGCGCCTCGAGGAGATCGGCACCGATCAGGCGCTGGCGCTGCGCGGCAAGGCCGGTCTCGCCAACGCGCGGCTCGCGTACGGCGCCTACCAGCGCGCGTTCGAGGGCGGGACGCGGTTCGAGCAGCTCACCGAGGCGGGTGCCGTTCCCCAGCGTGCACTGTGGGCGTCGACGGGTGTGAAGAACCCCGATTACCCCGACACCCTCTACGTCACCGAGCTGGTCGCGCCGAACACCGTGAACACGATGCCGGAGAAGACCCTCGAGGCCGTCGCCGACCACGGTGAGGTCACGGGCGACACCGTCACCCGCAACATCGCCTCCTCCCAGCAGGTCTTCGACGCGCTGGCATCGGTCGGTGTGGATCTTCCCGACGTCTTCCGCAAGCTCGAGGACGAGGGTGTGGAGAAGTTCGTCGTGTCGTGGAAGGACCTGCTCGCGGCGACGGCGGAACAGCTCGCGGCTCACGCGCCGGGCGCGGAGGGCTGAACGTGCCCGAATCCGGTGCGGCGGAGTGGGTGAATCCGCTCCGGGACAACAGAGATCGCAGACTGCCACGTATCGCCGGCCCGTGCGCGCTGGTGATCTTCGGTGTCACCGGCGATCTGGCCCGGCGCAAGTTGATGCCCGCCGTCTACGATCTCGCCAACCGCGGCCTCCTGCCGCCCGGATTCGCGCTCGTCGGTTTCGCCCGGAGGGACTGGGCCGACGAGGATTTCGGTCAGGTGGTCCACGACGCGGTACGTGAGCATTCGCGTACCCCCTTCCGCGAGGAGGTCTGGCAGCGCCTCGCGGAGGGGATCCGCTTCGTGCAGGGCACCTTCGACGACGATGCGGCGTTCGCGGAGCTCGCGACGACCCTCGAGAAGCTCGACCGCGAGCGCGGTACGGGTGGCAACCACGCGTTCTACCTGTCAGTTCCCCCGGACGCCTTCCCCGTGGTGTGCGGGCAGCTGTCGCGTTCGGGCCTGGCCGCGCAACGCAACGGCTCGTGGAGCCGCGTCGTGATCGAGAAGCCGTTCGGGCACAACCTCGAGAGTGCGCGCGAGCTCAATTCGGTTGTCGGTGAGGTGTTCTCCGAGGAATCCGTCTTCCGTATCGACCACTATCTCGGCAAGGAGACGGTCCAGAACATCCTCGCGTTGCGGTTCGCGAACCAGATGTTCGAGCCGGTGTGGAACGCGCACTACGTCGACCACGTGCAGATCACGATGGCCGAGGACATCGGTCTCGGTGGTCGCGCCGGCTACTACGACGGCATCGGCGCGGCGCGCGACGTCATCCAGAACCACCTCCTGCAGCTGCTCGCCTTCACCGCGATGGAGGAGCCGGTGAGCTTCGCGGCGTCGGAGCTGCACGCGGAGAAGATCAAGGTGCTCTCCGCGACCCGGCCGGCCGAGCCGTTCGACGAGACCACCGCGCGCGGCCAGTACGCATCCGGCTGGCAGGGCGGCGAGAAGGTCGTCGGTCTGCTCGAGGAGAAGGGCTTCGCGGCGGATTCGACCACCGAGACGTACGCGGCCATCACCCTCGAGGTCGACACCCGCCGCTGGGCGGGTGTCCCCTTCTATCTGCGCACCGGCAAGCGCCTCGGCCGCCGCGTCACCGAGATCGCGGTGGTCTTCAAGCGGGCCCCACACCTGCCGTTCGACAAGACCATGACCGAGGAACTCGGTCAGAACGCGCTGGTGATCCGCGTGCAGCCCGACGAGGGCATCACGATGCGCTTCGGCTCGAAGGTGCCCGGCTCCGAGATGGAGGTCCGGGACGTGAACATGGACTTCAGTTACGGCCAGGCGTTCACGGTCTCCTCCCCCGAGGCCTACGAGCGGTTGATCCTCGACGTGCTCCTCGGCGTCCCGTCACTGTTCCCGGTGGACGAGGAAGTCGAATTGTCCTGGAAGATCCTCGATCCGGTGCTCGAGCACTGGGCGGCGAACGGGCGACCGGAGCCCTACGAGTCCGGCACCTGGGGTCCGCGTTCGGCCGACGAGATGCTGCGGCGCACCGGCCGGGAATGGAGGCGTCCGTGAGGCTCCAGTTGCGCAACACCTCCGCCAACGCCATCAGCCGCAAGCTGGTGGAGTTGCGGCGGTCGAGCGGAATGGTCACGCAGGGACGTGTTCTCACGTTCATCGTGTGCGCCGGCGACGCGCGGGGCCTCGACGCCGCGATCACGGCCGCCACCGAGGCGTCGAAGGAACATCCCTGCCGCGTCATCGTCGTCGGTCGCGGCCGGCAGGACGGTCCGTCGCGGCTCGACGCGGAGATCCGGGTCGCCGGTGAAGCGGGTGCCTCCGAGGCGTTGATCCTCGCCCTGCACGGCGAACTCGGTGAACATCAGGAGTCGGTCGTGGTGCCGTTCCTGCTGCCGGACACCCCCGTCGTCGCGTGGTGGCCCAACCAGGCCCCCGCGGTCCCGGCCGAGGACCCGGTGGGTCGCCTCGCCGTCCGCCGCATCACCGACGTGACCAACTCCGACGACCCGCGTGCCGATCTCGCGACCCGCCTGTCCGGTTACCGGCCGGGCGACACGGATCTGGCCTGGGCCCGCATCACCTACTGGCGGGCGCTGCTGGTCTCGGCACTCGATCAGCCGCCCTACGAGCCGGTGCTCTCGGCGCGCGTGTCGGGTCTGCGGACCGAGCCGGCCGTCGATCTGATCGCGGGCTGGCTCGCGAGCCGTCTCGACTGCCCCGTCGAGCGATCCGTCGGCGAGCTGAGGGTGGAACTGCGCACGGCGTCGCAGACGATCGCCCTGGAACGTCCGCAGGAAGGTCGCGTGGCGACCCTCGAACGCACCCACAAGCCCGATTCGCTGATCAGCCTGGCGCGCCGGAACTCGGCCGAATGTCTCGCCGAGGAACTGCGTCGCCTCGATCCCGACGAAGTCTACGAAGCCGCATTGTCGGCCCTGCCGAAGGTGGATTATGTCTGACACCGTCCGCACTCCGTCCGAGATCCGGCGTTTCGCCGACGCCGACGAGGTCGCCCGCGCGGCGGCGTCCGCCTTCGTCGATGCCGTCGTCGCCGCGCAGCGCGAGCGGGTGCAGGCCCACGTCGTGCTCACCGGCGGCGGTACCGGTATCGCGATGCTCGAGAACGTGCGGCGCGACCAGGGCGCCATCGACTGGTCGGCGGTGAACGTCTACTTCGGCGACGAGCGGTTCCTGCCACCCGGCGATCCGGATCGCAACGAGGTGCAGGCCCGTGAGGCTCTGCTCGACCATGTGCCGATCGACCCGGCCCGCATCCACACCATGCCGGCGCTCGGTGAGGACGGGTGCAGCACGCCGCAGGACTCGGCCCAGCGGTACGCCGAACTCCTCGCGGCGCACTCTCCCGACGGCACCGCACCGGTCTTCGACGTGCACCTGCTCGGCATGGGCGGTGAGGGACACATCAATTCGCTGTTCCCCCACACCGACGCGGTGCGCGAGTCCGAACGTCTCGTGGTGGGTGTCGACGACTCCCCGAAGCCGCCGCCGGCCCGGGTGACGCTGACGCTGCCCGCCGTGCAGCGGGCGCGGCAGGTCTGGTTGCTGGTCACCGGTGACGCCAAGGCGGAGGCCGTCGCAGCGGCCGTGGGTGGTGCCGCACCGGAGGACTTCCCCTCCGCCGGCGCCCGCGGCACCGAAGGGACCGTGTGGTTCCTCGATCCGGCTGCCGCAGCGCAACTCCCGGCGTAGTAACCGAGCGGAGCGCCGGGAGCCCGACGCCGTGATCGGCGATCCGGACGTCACGCGCCGGCGCCGTCGAAGTCGGGATCGTCGGCGTCGTCCGTCTCCACACGGCGCCCCTCCGAAGTACCGGCGGTGTCGCCGTCGTCGACACCGCTTCGCACGCACCGCATCCGATTCATCGAACGCGGGCCTGCCGTCGAGCGCAGCGCGCGCAGTGGTGATCGGCCCGGGACACATCGCACCGTTCGTGGGTCCATGCCGGTGAGCTCCTCCCGTCGTGGACCGTTGTCGTCACGGCCCTCTGTCTCGTTCGACGCGCCGGGACGCCCGACGGTTCCACTCGGGACGAAATCGATGGTTCCGATCCGGGATCGAGCGGTCAGATACTCCGTTCGATCACCGCGGCGGTGACGCGGTCGTCGATCGACGACACGGGGTTCTCCCGTGCCACCCAGGGATCGCCACCGAAGTACTTCGCGAAGATCTTCTCGGCCGTGCGGGTGGCGATCGCCTGTGTCGTCAACGTCGGGTTCGGGCCTCCGAGACTGTTGGCGAGCGCCGAGTTGTCGGCGACGAACAACCTTTTCACCCACCGCGCCTCCGCGTCGGCGTCGAGCACCGAATCCCGGTCGCTCACCCCCATCCTCATGCTCGACTGCGAGTGCAGGATCAGCGGTGGCCAGTCGCAGCGATGCACCCTCTTCGCGCCCGCCGCCCTCATCAACTCGACGGCCGTGCGGGTCGCGTGGTCACGATTGCGGCGGGTACGAGCCGAGCGCCGACGATGCTGCACGGTCACCCGCGGCGCCAGACCCCCTTCGTCCGGATACAGGATCGGTGAGAGCGTCACGCGGTTGTCCGGTTCGACGTCGTCGTCCGAGATGACGAGCGCGGCGAGGACGCGGTCGGCGTCGGCCATCGTGTCGAGCAGGTCGCGTCCGACGAGCCGACCCACACTGTCGGCCCCCGCCGAATCGACGACACCGCCGGCACGTCCGTATCCGTGGATGCCGGAGTCGCTGAAGTTCAGCGCGTACGCGATCAACGCCGGGGGCAGGCCGACCTGCTCGATCCCGCCGTAGCCGGGCAGATCGACGCGCGCGTTGGATCCCGGTCCGCGCGTCTGCCCGGTGTACTCGTCGAAGACGCCGAAGACCGCGTCCATGTGGTGGTCGGTGAGGCCGCGGCCGACCCAGCCGTTCGGATTCGGCAGCGTCGAGTTCAGCCACAATCTCGGGCTCTCGATGCACCCTGCCGCCAGCACCACCACCGGCGCGGTCGCCTCGTGCTCCTCCCCCGCTGTCGTGAACCGCACGCCGCGCGCCACGGTCTCCCCGTTCACCTCCTCGACGAGGATCTCGGAGACCACCGCATCGGCGATCAGGGTGACGGCACGCCCCTGGGGTGACCACGCGTCTGCGGTGAGCATCATCGGGACATACGAGTTGTCGGTGGAGCGTTTGGCCTTGAGATTCCGCGGCGCCCCCAGCGGCAGGAAACAGCCCTGATAACAGTGCCCGCACATCGTGCAGCCCCGCGCTTCTGGATGGTGCAGACGCGCGCGGTCCCGGGTGCGGCCGGCGGTGCCACCGGGCTGGAGGATCGCGTTCTGCTGGGCGCGATGGGCTGGCCCGGTGGTGTCGAGCGAGGTCTGGTGCGGCAGCCCCATGGCCGCTGCACCCCGCAGGAACAACTGCTCCTTGGCGCCCATCGGTGCGGTCTGCACGGGCAGCGTGGCCTCCACCCACTCGTAGTAGGGACGCAGCTCGTCGTATCCGAAGGGGAACAGGTGCGCCGTGTCGTACATGGCGCGGTCGGCGCCGTCGTATCCGGAGAACGCGCCGGGTGCCGCCCGCGGCGAGTTGCCGAAGAAGTGCAGCGTGGTGCCACCGACACCGGACACCTGCCACACGAACGAGTTCTGGGGCAGATCACGCAGCCACGGCGTGCCCGAGCGGTCCCCCGGCCCGTGGCGGAACAGCCCGGTGATCGGATTGTTGATGTCGTCCTCGAAATGGGTCCACTCGTTCTCCGGGTCGGCGAAGCGGGGGCCTGCCTCGAGAACGAGCACGTCGAGACCGCGCGCTGCGAGTTCCTTGGCCACGACGGGTCCGCCGCCACCCGCCCCGATGACGATGACGTCGGTCATCTATTTCTCCACCTCGTCGATTCCGCCGTAGTAGCCCAGGAACTCGTCCCACCCGTCGCTCGGCCCGGAATAGCGGCTCAGTTCCCAGCCGACCGGGCGCCCGGTGACCTCGCGCCGGGCGCGGTCGTACGCGGAGACCTCGGAGAAGGCCGCGAAGGCGGCCAGGGTGGGGATCGCGTTGACCACGAATTTCAGCACCAGGCCCTCGAAACGCGGGTCGGTGTCGAGCCATTCGAAGACCTGCGCTTTCGCGGCATGGCTCAGATTCGCGAAGGGCGCCGCGAACGGCCCGCTCACCGAACGCGGGTCGGCGGTGACACCGAAGGTGTTGAGCAGCACTGCGATCGCCGCGGCACCGGGCAGGTTGCCCGCCTCGGGTCCGAGCAACGGCATCGGCGACGCCTGGTCCAGGGTTCGCTCGAGGGATTCCGCCGTGCCGACGGTGACGCCGCCGGGCCGGTCGGTCCACACGCCCTGCTGGTGCGAGTACGGGTCGTTGCCGGGTACGACGAACGCGAGCACTCCGTTGATCGTGTCGCGCACGGGAGGCGTCTCGCTCAGCGGACTCGCGTTCACCTCCCGCGCGAACACGCCTGCGGTGCCGACCAACGCCGCCATCGTCGTGGCCATCCCGGCGAGAAAACGCCGCCTGTTCCAGTACCCGTGCTGCGGGTCGTCCACGTCGCCCCCTCGTCGCTTCGTGGTGCAGCGTACGAGATGTCACGGAACGGTTGCGGTATTTCGTCCGGATCGCCCCTCGGTCGCACGGACCGGCGGAGCGATCGACGGAATCGGGTAGCTCGCTACCCGTGCCGTCCGCACCCGAGGCGCGCAGGATTCGAACACAGCCGAACGATGCAACGGGGTGAGAATCATGTTGCAGAAGAGGGAGAGCAACCGGTTCGCGTCTGCCCTGAAGACACTCCGAAGCCTGGACGATGCTCTCGCTACCCGTCCCGGCAACGATAGCCACGGCGGCGCTCCCGCGCCGGCTTCGGACACGGCACCTGCGGAACTGCGCAATGCGACGCCTTCCCGCTTGCACATCACCCACGCGGACGGTCGGACGCTCGTGTTCGCACCGCTCGAACGCCGCGTACCGACCGACCCGGAGCGACAGTGGCCCTGGGAGGGCCTGATCCGCCACGGATACGTCGTCCCCCTGCACGCCACAACGGATACACCCCTCGACGGCACCAAGGCTCGTTCCCGCCGTCAACTCCACACGGTCACGTTGTGGTGCATGCTCGTGATCAGCGTGGCGGTGCCTATCTCGGCATTCGCTACCGGACTGGTGAGCATCACGGCGGCGCCCGTCGTCGCAGTCGCATTTGTCGCAGTGGCAACCATGTTGCCGGGCCTGTTGTTCTTCCTGTTCGACCGTCAACGTCTGAGTACGCTCCGCGACCGCTTCGAATGGCAGATCTTCCGCCTGGACCCGAACGTCCACACGTTGGCAGACGTGCAGGCCAAGTACGGCGGCCAGATGGACGAGGTCTTCTACGCCGCAGACGAGCGGACCACCACGGTGAACGCCACCCAGCGACTGTGGCCCATCCTCGTTTCCACCGTCACCATCGCGTTGGGCTGGACCATGGCGCTGTACTCCCCAGCCGCGTCGTCCGGCACGCCCGATACGAGTCTCTTCACTGCGCTCGCCGATCCGCTCGCGTTCGCATTCCTGGGCGCGTACTTCTTCTCCCTCAACACCTGCCTGCGCCGGTATTCACGGAACGACTTACGGCCCAAGGCATACAGCGCGATCACCGTACGAGTGATCACCGTCGTCATCCTTGCCTGCTTGCTCCAGGCCGTCGTCGAATCACCGGAGTCGCGGGTCTACGACGCCACCGTGCTCCCATTGGCGTTCGTGATCGGCGTGCTTCCCGAAACCGCGATGGTGCTACTGCGCGACACCCTGCGGCGTTTCGCCCTCACCAAGAAACGCCGCATGCTCGAAGAGCAATTGCCGCTCACCGACATCGAGGGACTCGACCTCTACGACCGGGCACGACTGATCGACGAGGGTGTGCCCAACGTCGAAGCCCTTGCGCATCACGATCTCGTCGATCTGCTGCTCGAGACACGGATTCCGGTCGGCCGCCTCGTCGACTGGGTCGACCAGGCGATTCTGCGACTCCATATCGTGGATTCGACCGCCGAGACGGATCCCGAGGGCGCGAGAGTGCTGTCCGACCTGCGCGCACTGGGCATTCGTAGCGCGACCGACCTCCTGGCGGCCCGGCAGAGATGCGCCCACCGTAAGGCGTTGGTCGAGGCGGTCGCCCGTGGTAACGAGTCACCCGCAGACGCCGAGAACCGTCTGGAACTTCTCGTCACCGCCCTGTGTGACGACGAGTGGATCACCTACATACGCACCTGGCGGGACCGGACCCTGGTCTCGGACCGGTACATCCGGCTCGACCGGAACGGTGAACCCGCATCCGTGAGGACCGAAGTGCCGGACAACGACCTTCACGACTGCCGCCGTCCGAATTCGCGGATCTCTTCCCTGTACCGACGGTTCACCCCGCCGTACCGAATCGAGACGATCCTGTGAACGGATTCGAGTAGCGCACTACTCGTGCCGATGCCTGCCGATGGCGCACACTGGGAATATCGATTCGGTGGACACGGAAGCGTCCCCCGTCCGAGGAGAAGTCGTGCGAATGCAGAACATGGAGCGACGAGTATCGCATCGGTGATCCCGCCTTCCGGCGGTCCGATCCCGGCGTGCCCTCGCTTCGTGTTGCATTCCGTTCCGGCCCTGCCCTCGACTCCGTCGAGCGCCGACTTCTTCCAAGGACCCGTCATGTCCTCGCACCATGTTGCGGTTCCGCAGCTCTCATCACCGACGTCCGGCGATCCATTACCCACACATCGCGACATTCTCGCGGTGCTGCTTCCCCTGCTCGCCGCGCTGTTCGCCGCCTTGCTCTCCGGCACCGTCGCGATTCCTGCACTGCCTGCCGTCACGGCGGAACTCGGTGGCGGGTCCGTAGGCCTGACCTGGATCATCACGGTCGCTCTCCTGGCCAACGCGACCACCACCCCGGTCTGGGGATCGATATCCGACCGCTACGACACACGCCTCCTCGTCCAGGCGGCGCTGCTGACGCTGACGGCGGGATCGGTGGTCTCGGCCTGCGCTCCGGCTCTGCCCGTCCTCCTCGCCGGCCGCGTGGTGCAAGGGATCGGCCTCGGCGGCGTCGTGGCCGTCACCGTCGCGGTGCTCGGCGCCCTCATCCCGCCGCGGGAACAGGGTCGTTATGCCGGATACGGCGCCGTGGTCATGGCGGTGTCGATGGCCGGCGGTCCGCTCCTCGGCGGCGCCCTCGTCGATACGCCCCTCGGCTGGCGGGCCTGCTTCCTCGTTCCTGCGGCACCGGCCGCCATCGCACTGGTCGCACTGCGACGCAGGCTGAAGCCGGGGCCGCGCAGCTCGTCGGACGCGCGGATCGACTGGGTCGGCGCGGTACTGCTCACGTCCGGGGTGACGCTGGTGCTCGTGTGGGTCAGCGCCGGAAATGGGAGCCGGTCGTCGTGGCCACAGGTCGGATACCTCCTCGGCGGCGGTGTCCTGCTCGTCGCTGCGCTCGCCGTCGAACGCCGCACTCCCGCACCTGTGGTTCCGGTGGATCTGCTCGGGCAGCGCACCGTCGCGTGCGCCCTGATCACGTCCGTGTCGTCCGGGTTCGCGTTCTACGCAGCGCTGTCCTTCCTCAGCGAGTACTTCCAGGCGGTGCGCCACCACACGGCCACTGCCACAGGGATCCTACTGACCCCCTTGGTGTTCGGACTCGCGTCGTCCTCCTACACCTCGGGTCGTCTCATCACCCGCTCCGGCAGGTGGAAGGCACTGCTCGTGGCCGGGTCCGTGCTCCAGGTCGCCGGATGCGCGATGCTCGCGTTCGCCGACGGCAACACCGCTCCGTGGTGGATCGAGCTCGCCGTCCTGCTGCTCGGCCTGGGAATCGGGGTCCTGTTGCAGAATCTCGTGACGCTGGTCCAGAACGCCGTCGCTCCGGAGCGTTTCGGAGCGGCCGGTGCGGCGGTCTTCTTCTTCCGTCTCATCGGAGCGGCGGTGGGTCTGCCTCTCCTCGCCGCGACGGTCCCGCCCCACGGCCAGGGCACCGGCCAGGTCTTCCTCCTGCTGGCGGCGCTGTCCGTCGTCGGACTCGTCGCGGTCGCGCTGCTGCCCAACCAACGGCTGCGCACCTCCTTCGCCGCAGCGGAGGAACCATCGCGGTGAAACGGACCGCGCAGGCAGCCGAATGCAGGACAATTCCGATAAGGCGAGCGCCATCGAGAGGAGCCGTGATGAGCACGCCGAGGACGAACACAGGCGAAGTGAGCCCGGAACGTGATTGTCCGAGCGACGCGTCGCTGGTGCGGCTGATCTACCACCGCAACTTCCTGCTCCCGATCGGCGAGGTCTGGGCGGCACTCACCGATTCGGAGAAGCTGGGTCGCTGGTACGGCACGTACACCGGCGACCCGGCCACGGGCCGTGTGCTCCTGACGATGACCGACGACCTCGACTCGGCCACCACCTATGTCGACATCCTCCGGTGCTCTCCCCCGGAGGGATTCGCCGTCGACGTGGACGGGTGGCAGCTCGAGGTGGCGCTGCGCCAGGTCGGGAAGGTCACCACCCTCGAGTTCACACACCGCCACGTCCCGCGCTCGGAGGCCGGAGAGATCGGGCCGGGGTGGCAGTACTACCTCGACCGTCTCGACGCGGCACTGGCCGGCACTCGCCCGCCGGTGTGGGACGACTACCTCGACCTGGTCGACGAATACCGCTGACCGGCGCCGTTCGCTGCAGTGATCCGCCCGACGAGCACCACCGGATTCGAGTAGCGCACTACCCGTGAGACCTCCCGAGCCGCCTCCTAGCGTCGAATCCACCAACCGGTCGCATTCAGGGAGCACTACGATGCCGCAGCCCGGAACGAGCACACAACCGACAGAGATCACGCAGAAGGTCGCGAGAAGGAAGGGATCGAAGAACATCGTCCTGTGCTTCGACGGCACCGGCAACGAAATTCGGGCGAAGGGGAACACCAACGTCGTCCGTCTGTTCCGCGCGCTCGAGAACACGACGGGCGAACAGGTCACCTACTACGACCCCGGCGTCGGTACCTTCTCCTCCGCCGGGGCCTCGACGCGTGTGGGACAGAGGATCTCCCGCACGCTCGGCCTCGCATTCGGCGTCGGTATCAAGACGAACCTCGCAGAGGCCTACACGTTCCTGATGAAGCAGTGGGAGCCCGGTGATCGCATCTATCTCTTCGGGTTCAGCCGGGGCGCCCACACAGCACGTGCCTTCGCGGCGATGTTGCATCTCGTCGGCCTTCCACGGGCGTCGTCCGAGAATCTCGTGCAGTACGCGATCGCCGCATACGCCCGTCGCAGGTCCTGGGACTCCGACGACTTCGCATGCGCCGAACAGTTCGCGACGACCGTGTGCCGCGCGTCGAACGGGACGTTCTCCGTCCCCGTGCACTACCTCGGGATCTGGGACAGCGTCAGCGCACCCGGAATCTTCGAGAAGGACTACCACTTCGAAAAGACGGCCGAGTTGCCGAACGTGGAATCCGGCCGGCACGCGATCTCCATCGACGAGTACCGCAGGCCGTACAGGGTGGACAAGGTCGCGAACGACCGGATCGAGGAGGTCTGGTTCTCGGGCGTCCACTCCGACGTCGGAGGCGGATTCGAGGACTGCCGACTCGCCGACATCTCGCTCCGCTGGGTCCTCGAGGGTGCCCTCGACCACGGCGTGCTCCTGCGCCGGACGGTGAGCCTGCGGCAGCTTCCGAAACCGGAGCAGACGAGCGCGACGGCCACGCCGACCCGGATGAGCCGCATCTGGTGGCTCATCGGTCGAGGAACTCGTGAGATCCTCGGCGGGACACGATCTCCCGAAGGACTGAAAGTCCACGAGAGCGTCAGGCTCCGGGAGGACCGTCTGGCGGCCCGGCTACGGAATCCGCACTGGGTCGATCCGGAGTGGTACACGCCGAAGCGCTACGACCTCGAGGTATCCGGCTATACGAACCGCCGAACCGCGCCGCTCCGTCCTGATCGGAGGTCTCGGCGCACCGGGGTCGGTCACAACTCGCGCGAACGCGACAGCTCCGCCGACCTCGCCCTGAGGTGGCGTCGCTCGGGTTCGGTACCGGCGAGCTCGAACGCCCGCCGATATGCTTCGGCCGCTTCGCCTTTCCGGCCGACCCGGGCCAGCAACTCGGCCCGCGCCACCACGTACGGCCCGTAGTCGCGCAGACCCGGCTCCTCGGCGAGTCCGTCGAGGAGTTCGAGGCCGGCCGCGGGCCCGTCGCGCATCGCAACCGCAACGGCGCGGTTCAGTGCGACGACCGGTGACGGGCTCATGGCGGTCAGCACGTCGTAGAGGGCGACGATCTGCGGCCAGTCGGTGCTGTCGAGGTCACTCGCTTCGTCGTGCAGCGCGGCTATCGCGGCCTGCACCCCGTACGGTCCGGGTGGTCCTCCGGTGAGCGCGGCGACCACCAGTGCACTGCCCTCGTCGATCATCGCGCGATCCCACCGGGAACGGTCCTGCACCTCGAGCAGCATCACGGCGCCGGACGGGTCGGTGCGCGCGTCCCGGCGGGCGTGGACGAGCAGCATCAGCGCGAGCAACCCGCTCACCTCCCGTTCCGCCGGCATCAGACGGTGCAGGATGCGCGTGAGGCGGATCGCTTCCTCGGCCAGGTCGGGGCGTTGCAGATGTTCGCCGCTGCTCGCGGCGTAGCCCTCGGTGAAGATCGCGTACAGCGCCGCGAGCACCACGGGCAGCCGCTCGGGCAGTTCGTCCGGTCCGGGCACCCGGAACGGGATGCGGGCACCGCGGATCTTCTTCTTGGCCCGCACGATCCGCTGCGCCATCGTCGGCGACGGGACGAGGAAGGCCCGCGCGACTTCGTTCGTGGTGAGACCGCCGAGGCAGCGCAGGATCAGCGCGACGCGGTCGTCCGTCGCGAGGGCGGGGTGGGCGCACGTGAAGAACAGCTCGAGGCGGTCGTCCGGCAGTTCCCCGGCCCCGAGCGGCTCGTACGGCGCGCGACGTTCGGTGTCGACGGCGAGTTCGGCCAGTCGCGTCGCATACACGCGGTCGCGGCGCACCCGATCCAGCGCTCGGCGCCTGGCCGTGGTGAGCAGCCACGCGCCCGGACGCTCGGGCACACCGTCGACCGGCCAGTGCACGAGCGCCGCCTCGAGTGCCTCCGATGCGACCTCTTCGGCGAGATCGAGATCGCCGAAGCGATGGACGAGCGCGGCGAGGAGCCGGCCGTGTTCCTCACGGAACACCGACTCGACGGCGGCGGCCGACTCCCCCATCGCTCAGTCCCCGAAGTCGGCGATCGGCCGCACGACGACCGTGCCGCCGTCCCTCGACCCGGGGCAGCGTGCCGCCCAGTCGAGTGCCTCGTCGAGGCTGCCGACGTCGATGACGTCGTATCCGCCGAGCACCTCGCGGCTCTCGCCGAACGGCCCATCGGTCACCGTGCGTCGTCCGTCCGCGTCGACCTGCACGGTCGTCGCGGTGACGAGATCCTGCAGGGCGTGCCCGGACACGAGGACACCCGCATCGCGCATCGCCTTCTCGTAGTCCTGCCAGTCCTCGAAGGTGCAGGTGGGCTCGTCGGTCGTGGATGCGTAGATCAGCAGCATGTACTTCATCGCGGTTGCTCCCGTCTGTGTGGTGTTCGTCCTACACCATCACGACGAGCGGACACCTGCCGTATCGACAACCGACGAGAAAAAATTTCTAGCCGCTGTTGCGCAACGCCGTGGCGAGACCGTTCATCGTGATCTGGATACCGCGCCGGACCCGGTCGGTGTCCTCCCCGGCACGGAACCGCCGCAGCAATTCGACCTGCAGGTGGTTGAGCGGTTCGAGATACGGGAAGCGGTTGTGCAGCGACCGCTCGAGCGCCGGATTGTCCGCGACGAGCGAGTCGTATCCCGTGATCTGCCGGTAGGCGTCGACCGTGCGGGCGTGCTCGTCGACGATGCTCCCGAACACCCGCTCGCGCAGTTCGGTGTCCTCGACGAGTTCGGAGTACCGGGCGGCCAGGCCGAGATCGGACTTGGCGAGCACCTGCGCCATGTTCGACAGCACCGAACGGAAGAACGGCCAGCGACGGTAGAGATCCTGCAGGGTCGCCAACCGGTCCGGATCACCGGCCACCCAGTCCTGCACGGCCGTTCCCGTGCCGTACCAGCCGGGGAGCATCACGCGGCTCTGGGTCCACGAGAGCACCCACGGGATGGCCCGCAGGTCGCTGATCGCCTTCGTCTGCTTGCGGGACGCGGGACGGCTGCCGATGTTGAGGGCACCGATCTCCGAGACCGGTGTCGCGGTGGTGAAGTACTCGACGAAACCCGGTGTCTCGTGCACGAGCCGGCTGTACGCGGCGCGAGCGAGATCGGCGAGTTCGTCGAGGATCCGGTAGGCCTCCGGTGCGTCCTTGCCGAGGCCCTCGACGTCGAGCAGGCTCGACTCGAGGGTCGCCGAGACGAGCGCCTCCAGGTTGCGGCGGGCGAGCACCGGTTCGCGGTACTTCGCGGCGATGACCTCGCCCTGTTCGGTCAGGCGCAGCGAGCCCTGCACCGCGCCGGGCGGCTGGGCGAGGATGGCGTCGTAGCTCGGTCCACCACCGCGGCCGACGGTGCCGCCGCGACCGTGGAACAGGCGCAGCCGGATCCCGGCGGTGCGCGCCGCCTCGACGAGGTCGAGTTCTGCGCGGTAGAGCGCCCAGTTGGCGGTGAGATAGCCGCCGTCCTTGTTGGAATCGGAGTAGCCGAGCATGATCTCCTGCAGTCCGTCGTGTCCGTCGACGAGGCTGCGGAACTCGGGCACGGCGAGCGCGGCGGTCAGCGTGGCGGCACCGCCGCGCAGGTCGTCGATCGTCTCGAACAGCGGGATGACCTGCACCGTGCTGCGCGGATAACCGCGGTCGAGATCGAGCAGCCCGACCTCCTTGAGCAGGACCTCGACCTCGAGCAGGTCGGACACCGACGTGCACATGCTGATGATGTAGTGCTCGATGGCGGCCGGTCCGATGCGACGGACCACGTCGGCCGCGGCACGCAGGATGCCGAGTTCCTTGGCGGTCTCGTCCGACAGGTGGGCGTCAGGAGCAGTGAGCGGGCGCCGGATCCGCAACTCCGCGGTGAGCAGCGCGACCTTGTCGTCCTCCGGCAGGTCGCGGTAGCGGTCGGTCACCCCCGCCCAGGAGAGCAGTTCGGCAACGACGTTCTCGTGGACCTCGGAGTTCTGCCGCAGATCGAGCGGGGCGAGATGGAAGCCGAAGACCTCGACGGCGCTGCGCAGGTGCGCGAGCCGATCGTCGGCGATCACGGCCGCGCCGCCGGCACGCAGCGAGGCGTCGACGATGTTCAGGTCGGTGTGCAGGCGGGCCGGGGTGGCATAGGGCTCGCACGGGATACGCACCGTGTGGGGCAGATCGACGCCGGGCAGCAACCTGTCCGCGGTCGCGGTGAGGCGAGCACGGATGCCGTGCACTGCGCGTCGGTACGGCTCGTCGCTGTGGGCGGGATTGTCGTCGCCCGAGTCGTCGGCGAGCTTCTTCAGAGCGCTGCTGATAATCGCGGTGCGTTCGGACATCGACAGTGCGCGTTCGAGCGCAGCGAGTTCGGTGAGGTGGTGTCGCAGCGCGGTCTCACAGGCGCGGTTCGCTGCGGTGGTGACGACCTCGCCGTCGACATTGGGGTTGCCGTCGCGGTCGCCGCCGATCCAGGTTCCGGGCCGGACCAGCGGTTCGGTGAGCACCGCCGCGTCGGGCCAGCGTCGCCGGAGTTCGCGTCGCACTTCGGCATTGAGGGCGGGAACGACGTCGAACAGCGCGAGGTCGTAGTAGCGCAGACCGTTGTCGACCTCGTCGCTGATCCTCAGACGCGCGAGCCTGATGAGCGCGGTGTCCCACAGGGTCAGGATGTGCCGGTACAGGGCGCGGTCGATCTCCTCGAGCGCGGCGGGATCGTCGGTCCTCTCCCGGCGCCGCATGAGCTCGGTGACGGCGGTCTGGACGTCGAAGACGGTACGTCGGCGGGTCTCGGTGGGATGAGCGGTGATGACGGGGGCGACGAGAGCCGATGCGAGCGCGTCGGTCACGGTATCGGCGTCGAGACTCGGGCCGGCGGCGTCGAGTTTGGCATAGGTGGCGGCGAGGCTGCTGTCCTGCGGTGGGTCGCCTGCGCGCACGTGCAGGGCCCGACGTCGTTCGCGGTGCAGGTCCTCGGCGAGATTGGCGAGCAGACCGAAATGGCTGAACGCCCGGGCGACGGGAATCAGGTCGTCGGTGGCGACGCCGGCGAAGCGTTCGGCGAGTTCGGTGCGGTCGATCTCGGAGCGCCGGATCCGGAAACTCTCCACCCGGGCGGATTCGACCAGGTCGAAGGTCTCGGGTCCCGCCTGCTCACGGATGACGTTGCCGAGGATGCCGCCGAGCAGGCGGATGTCCTCGCGGAGTGGTTCGGTCGCAGAGGCAGGCACAGTGTCCGTCATACAGCCAGTATCTGTGCCTGGCGGCCGGGGCGCGACCGCGGCAGCGGCTGTGCACCCGCGGGGATCAGCTGAACTTGATCTGCAGTCCGATGCCGAGGATCGAGATCACCCAGATGATGCCGGTGAAGACGGTGAGACGGTCGAGGTTCTTCTCCGCCACGGTCGAGCCCGAGAGATTGGACTGGACTCCGCCACCGAAC
Organism: Rhodococcus sp. BUPNP1; assembly: GCF_002215235.1. Lineage (NCBI taxonomy): Bacteria > Bacillati > Actinomycetota > Actinomycetes > Mycobacteriales > Nocardiaceae > Rhodococcus > Rhodococcus sp. BUPNP1. The sequence continues at coordinate 64,345 of NZ_NERM01000014.1, read as the reverse complement.
AGGCTGGACAGACCACCGCCCTTACCGCGGTGCAGCAGCACCAGCAGGATGAGCAACAGGCTCGTGACGATCAGGAGGATGTCCAGGAACAGTTCCATGTCGGTGTTCGATGTCCTTCGGATGGTGGGCGACGTCGGCGTCAGCTTACCCGCTCGTCATACGGGGATGCTGCGGGTGTGCCGGGGACGGTCGTCGTGGCTGCGCGGGTCGGGGTAGCAACACCGCGGTGAGGCGAAACGCGGGTGGGGTGCAGGATCTCGTCGAGATCCTGCACCCCACCGTGATGCCGGTCGCTCTAGAGGAGCGGACCGCCTGCGGCGATCGCCGACAGCTGGGCGAATTCGTCGGCCTTGAGGGAGGCGCCTCCCACGAGGCCGCCGTCGACGTCGGTCTGAGCGATGAGCTCACCGACGTTCTTGGCGTTGACCGACCCGCCGTACAGGACGCGGACCGAGGCCGCGACCTCGGGCGAGGCCAGCTCGGCGAGGGTGTTGCGCACCGCGGCGCACACCTCCTGCGCGTCGGCCGCCGAGGCGACCTTGCCCGTGCCGATGGCCCAGACCGGCTCGTACGCGACGACGATCTTCGCGATCTCCTCGGCGGGCAGGCCGGCGAGCGAGTTCTTCAACTGCTCGACGTTGTACTCGACGTGGTTGCCGGCTTCGCGGACGTCGAGTCCTTCACCGATGCACACGATCGGCGTGAGACCGTGCCGCAGCGCGGCCTTGGTCTTGTCGCGGACGATCTCGTCGGTCTCACCGTGCAGGGTGCGACGCTCCGAGTGCCCGACGACCACGTAGGTGCAGCCGAGCTTCGCGAGCATCGCGCCGGAGATCTCGCCGGTGTAGGCGCCGGAGTCGTGGACCGACAGGTCCTGGGCTCCGTAGGTGATGCCGAGCTTGTCGCCCTCGACGAGGGTCTGCACCGAGCGGATGTCGGTGAACGGCGGGATGACCGTCACGTCGACCTTCTCGAGGTACTTCTCGGGAAGGGTGAACGCGATCTTCTGCACCAGAGCGATGGCCTCGAGGTGGTTGAGGTTCATCTTCCAGTTGCCCGCGATGAGCGGTGTCCGTGCCATGACCGTCAGCCCTCCAGAACTGCGATGCCGGGCAGTTCCTTGCCCTCGAGGTACTCGAGGGAGGCGCCACCACCGGTGGAGATGTGCGAGAAGCGGTCCTCACCGAGTCCGAGCGACCGCACGGCCGCAGCGGAGTCGCCACCGCCGACGACGCTGAACGCTCCCTTGCCGGTGGCCTCGATGATCGCTTCCGCGACACCCTTCGTTCCGGCCGCGAAGTTCTCGAACTCGAACACGCCCATGGGGCCGTTCCAGAACACCGTCTTCGCCGAGCCGAGGAGCGAGGCGAAGCGCTGCACGGATTCCGGTCCGATGTCGAGGCCCATCCATCCGTCGGGGATGGAGTCGGCCGCGACGGTCTGCAACTGTGCGTCGGCCGCGAACTTGTCGGCCACCACCACGTCCTGCGGGATGTGGATGACGTCGCCGAAGCGTTCGAGCAGCTGCTTGCAGGTGTCGATCATCGACTCCTCGAGCAGCGAGGTGCCGACCGAGTAGCCCTGTGCCGCAAGGAAGGTGAAGCACATACCGCCACCGATGACGAGCGTGTCGACCTTGGGTGCGAGCGCCTCGATGACCCCGAGCTTGTCGGAGACCTTCGAGCCGCCGAGCACCACGGCGTACGGACGCTCGGTGTCGGTGGTGAGCTTGGCGAGCACGTCGACCTCGGCTGCGACGAGACCACCCGCGTAGTGCGGGAGCAGCGTCGCGACGTCGTAGACCGACGCCTGCTTGCGGTGCACGACACCGAAGCCGTCGGAGACGAATGCGCCGTCGTCGCCGACGAGCTCGACGAGCTCACGGGCGAAGGCGAGCCGCTCGGCATCGTCCTTGCTGGTCTCGCGAGCGTCGAAGCGGACGTTCTCGAGCAGGAGGATGTCGCCGTCGGTCAGCCCTTCGGAACGCGCCAGCGCATCCTGGCCGACGACGTCGGAGGCGAGCTGGACGTTGCGGCCGAGCACCTCACCGAGCTTCGCTGCGACGGGCGCGAGCGAGTACTTCGGATCCGGCTCGCCCTTGGGGCGGCCGAGGTGCGCGGTCACGACGACCTTGGCCCCGGCCTCCGCGAGCGCGCGGATGGTGGGCGCGGACGCGAGGATGCGGCCGGCGTCGGTGATCGTGTCGCCGTCGAGCGGGACGTTGAGGTCGGAGCGCACGAGTACGCCCCGACCCTCCACACCTGCGTCGAGCAGATCCTCGAGGGTCTGAACTGCCACTGTTCAAATGTCCTGTTCTACGAGTTTCAGAGAGACTTGCCGACGAGACCGACGAGGTCGGCAAGACGATTCGAGTAGCCCCACTCGTTGTCGTACCACGAGACGACCTTGACTTGCTCGTCGATGACCTTGGTCAGAGGCGCGTCGAAGATCGACGAGTGCGGGTCGGTGACGATGTCCGAGGAGACGATCGGATCGGTGTTGTACTTCAGGATGCCCTTCAGCGGACCCTCCGCAGCAGCCTTCAGTGCGGCGTTGACCTCGTCGGCGGTGGCCTTCTTGGTGAGGGTCGCGGTGAGGTCGGTGACCGAGCCCGTCGGGACCGGGACGCGCAGCGCGTAGCCGTCGAGCTTGCCGAGCAGCTCGGGGAGCACGAGGCCGATGGCCTTGGCGGCGCCTGTGCCGGTGGGGACGATGTTCAGGGCGGCGGCGCGAGCGCGACGCAGATCCTTGTGCGGTCCATCCTGCAGGTTCTGATCCTGGGTGTACGCGTGGATCGTGGTCATCAGGCCCTTCTCGATGCCGAATTCGTCGTTCAGCACCTTTGCGAGGGGGCCGAGGCAGTTCGTGGTGCACGAGGCGTTGGAGATGATGTTCTGCGTGCCGTCGTACTTGTCGTGGTTGACACCCATGACGATGGTGATGTCCTCGTCGGTGGCGGGCGCCGAGATGATGACCTTCTTGGCACCGGCGTCGATGTGACCCTTCGCCTTGGCGGCGTTGGTGAAGATGCCGGTGGACTCGACGACGACGTCGACACCGAGGTCGCCCCACGGTAGAGCGGAGGGGCCTTCCTTGATCGAGAGGGCCTTGATCTTCTGGTCGCCGACGACGATGTCGTCGCCCTCGACATGCACGTCCTTGTCGAGGCGCCCCAGGATCGAGTCGTACTTCAGGAGCGTCGCGAGGGTGTCGTTGTCGGTGAGGTCGTTGACGGCAACGATCTCGATGTCGGTGGTACCGAGTGCCTTCTGTGCCTCGACCGCCCGGAAGAAGTTGCGCCCGATGCGTCCGAATCCGTTCACGCCTACGCGGACAGTCACAATGAAGCTCCTTTGCCCAGTATTCGATGGTCGTGGTGGTGCTCGTGCTCGTGTGACCTCCACCCTAGTGGGATGTGGCCGTACTGCGGGGAGCCGCCCGGTCGTGGCGCGAACTCCCTTGCAAGCCTGCCCCGCTATGCCTCGTCCAGCAACTCAGCGGTGACGGCCGACTCCGTGTCGGGGATCCCGAGTTCCTTCGCTCGACGATCCGCCATCGACAGCAGACGGCGGATCCGTCCCGCGACGGCATCCTTGGTCATCGGCGGATCGGCGAGCTGACCGAGTTCCTCGAGGGACGCCTGACGGTGCTGCACGCGCAGCGCGCCGGCGGCGGCGAGGTGATCGGGAACGTCGGCGCCCAGGATCGCCAACGCCCGCTCGACCCGCGCAGCGGCAGCGACGGCGGCGCGTGCGGACCGGCGCAGATTGGCGTCGTCGAAGTTGGCGAGACGGTTCGCGGTCGCCCGCACCTCGCGGCGCATGCGACGTTCCTCCCAGACCAGCCGGGTGTCCTGCGCGCCCATGTGGGTGAGCAGCGCGCCGATGGCCTCGCCGTCGCGGATCACCACGCGGTCGGCGCCGCGCACCTCACGTGCCTTGGCGGTGACGCCGAGCCGGCGGGCGGCGCCGACGAGCGCGAGGGCGGCCTCCGGGCCGGGGCAGCTGACCTCGAGGGCCGAGGAACGGCCCGGTTCGGTGAGCGAACCGTGGGCGAGGAACGCTCCGCGCCACGCCGCGGCGGAGTCGGAGACGCTGCCACCGACCACCTGCGCAGGCAGTCCGCGCACGGGTCGTCCGCGCCCGTCGAGCAGGCCGGTGCGGCGGGCCAGCGCCTCACCGTCCTTGCCGACGCGGACGATGTACCGGGAGCTCTTGCGCAGACCGCCCGCGCCGAGCACCTGGATCTCGGCGGGATAGCTGTAGAGCTCGAAGATCTCGCGGCGGAGGCGACGTGCGATCGATCCGAGGTCGACCTCGGCCTCGACGACCACCCGTCCGGCGACGATGTGCAATCCCCCGGCGAAGCGCAGGAGGGCGGACACCTCGGCCTTGCGATTGCTGATCCTGGTGACCGACAACCTGCTCAGCTCGTCCTTGACCTCCGCTGTCATTGCCACGAGACGCTCTCCCTCCCGTCCCCGCGCGCGGCACGGACTCCACCGCGCGAGGACAGACATGTTTCCAGTGCCCCCGCCAACTTGGCGGGGTCGTGTCGATGCGTACCGGGCTCGGCGACGTCGACGAACGAGACGTCCGCTCCGAATCGGGCCGCGGACCGGCTCAGGTGCTCGCGCTCGCGTCCTTCCGGTACCGAGGCAGCATCCACGACGACGTGGTCGACACGGAAATCGGGGGCGTGCTGGGCGAGAACGTGCAGGTGACGTTCCGCGGAGAAGCCGGCGGTCTCCCCCGGTTCCGCCGCGAGGTTGAGCACGAGGACCTTGAGCGCCGTCGTGTGGACCAGCGCCTCGTGCAGGTCCGGGACGAGCACGTGCGGGATGACGCTCGAGAACCAGGATCCCGGGCCGAGCACCACGAGATCGGCCTCGCACACGGCGTCGAGCGCCGGCGGGCAGGCCGGCGGATCGGCGGGGATCAGGCGGACGCGGCGCACCTTGCCCGGGGTGGTCGCCACCGCGACCTGTCCCCGGATGCAGCGGCTCACCCGCGGGTCGGATTCGAGTCCCGACACGTCGGCCTCGATGTCGAGCGGGATCGGCGACATCGGCAGCACACGGCCGCGCACGTCGAGGACGCGGGCGAGCATGTCGAGGGCAGTGACGGTGTCGCCCGCCACCTCGGCGAGCCCGGCGAGGATCAGGTTGCCGACGGAGTGTCCCGCGAGGGCGCCCGTACCGCCGAAGCGGTGTTGCACCGTCTCGGTCCACACCCGGACCTCGTCGTCGCAGCCGGCGAGCGCGGCGAGCGCCATGCGCAGGTCGCCGGGTGGAACGACGCCGAGTTCGGCGCGCAGCCGTCCCGAGGAACCTCCGTCGTCGGCGACGGTCACGACGGCGGTGACCCGGTCGGTGAGGCGCCGGACGGCGCTGAGCGTCGCGTACAGGCCGTGTCCGCCGCCGAGCGCGGTGATCGCAGGACCGGGCACCGTCCCGGAGCCCGGAGCGCTCTCGGAGTTCGGCGTGCTGTCGGAGTCGGGAGTCTCGGCGGCGTTCACTCGCGCCCCAGATCCCGGTGCACCACGTTCACCGTCAGATCCGGTGCCTGCTCGAGGCGTGCGGCGAGGGCCTCGGCCATCGCCACGCTCCGGTGTTTCCCTCCGGTGCAGCCCACTGCAATCGTCATGTAGCGCTTCCCCTCCCGACGGTAACCGGCGGTCGTCAGATCGAGCAGCCGGTGATAGGTGGCGAGATAGTCCTCGGCACCGTCGCGGGAGAGTACATAGTCGCGCACCGCCGCGTCCTGCCCGGTGTGCGGACGCAGTTCGGCGATCCAATGGGGGTTCGGCAGGAACCGCACGTCGCACACGACGTCGGAGTCCATGGGCAGGCCGTACTTGAAGCCGAACGACTCCACGGTCACCCGGATGGTGTCGGATGCGGCGTCGCCGAAGGCCGCCTCGATCTTGCGACGCAGATCGGGCCCGGACAGCGCGGAGGTATCGATGACGAGGTCGGCCGCGGCCTTCACAGGAGCAAGCTGCTCGCGTTCGACGGCGATGCCGTCGGTGAGCGTGCGATCGGCCGTGTCGGACTGCAGCGGATGACTGCGGCGTACCTGCTCGAACCGCCGGACGAGCACCGAGTCGGCGGCTTCGAGGAACAGCACCCGGGTATTGACCGGGCGGGCCGCCAGATCGGTGACGACGCGTTCGAGGTCGCCGGTGAACAACCGGCTGCGCACGTCCATCACCACGGCGAGACGTTGCAGCGGAGGTTCGGCCTGCACCGCGAGATCGATCATCGACAGCATCAGCTGGGGCGGGAGGTTCTCCGCGACGTACCACCCGAGATCCTCGAGGGCGGTCGCCGCCGTACTCAGTCCGGCTCCGGACAGGCCGGTGACGACGATGACCTCGGCCTGCGCCGGCCGTTCACCGTCGACACCCTGTTCCGAACCGTCCGCCATTCCCGGGATCCGACCCACTTCGGTCACTGTTCCGACTCCGCTCGTACTCCCGACACGCCGACGGAGCCATCATCGCCTACCGGCGTGTCGCCCGCATCCGCGGCAGCCGGGTCGACCACAGGTGCCGTAACCGGAGCGCCCGCAGGGGCGGGGGTGGCATCGCTCTCGTCCGCGACGGCCGGGGAGTCGGTGTCCTGCGGCGATTCGGCCGGAGCGGGTGCGTCACCCCGCAGCGCCTCGAGGACGGCCTTCGCCGTGGCCTGCCCGATCCCGGGCACCGCGGTGATCTCCTCGACGCTCGCCTCCCGCAGTCGCGCGACGGACCCGAAGTGGGTGACGAGCGCCTTGCGCCGGGTATCGCCGAGACCGCGGACCCCGTCGAGAGCGGAGGCCGTCATGCGCTTGGACCGCTTGCTGCGGTGGTAGGTGATCGCGAAACGGTGTGCCTCGTCGCGGATGCGCTGCAGCAGGAACAGCGACTCGCTGGTCCGCGGGAGGATCACCGGATCCTCCTCCCCCGGCACCCACACCTCCTCGAGACGCTTCGCGAGTCCGACGACCGCGACATCGGTGACACCGAGTTCGTCGAGGACCTCGCCCGCAGCCGCGACCTGCGGTGCACCACCGTCGACGACGAACAGGTTCGGCGGATAGGCGAACCGCCGCGGACGGCCCGTCGCCGGGTCCAGTGCCGCTTCGGGCGCCAGATCCCCGCCGTCGCCTCCCTCCGGGGCGGAACCGTCCGGATCTGCCTGCCGGGCGAGGTCGCGGTTGTGGCGGAGGAAACGCCGGCGCGTGACCTCGGCGATCGAAGCGACGTCGTCGGAGTGCCCGTCGCCGGCGGCGTGCTTGATGGCGTAGTGCCGGTAGTCGGACTTACGGGGCAACCCGTCCTCGAAGACGACCAGCGATGCGACGACGTCGGTGCCCTGCACGTGGCTGATGTCGACGCACTCGATGCGCAGCGGCGCCGAGTCGAGGTCGAGGGCGTCCTGGATGCCCTGCAACGCCGCCGATCGGGCGTTGAAGTCGCCCGCGCGCCGCAGCTTGTGCTGCGCGAGTGCTTCCTTGGCATTGCGCTCGACCGTGTCGGCCAGTGCCTTCTTGTCGCCGCGCTGCGGGATGCGCAGACGCACGGGACCGCCGCGCAGGCGCCCGAGCCAGCGGCTCATCTCGTCCGGGTCGGGCGGCAGGGCGGGAACGAGCACCTCGCGCGGCACAGCGCTGGTGGCGTCCGCGTCGTCGGTGCCGAGCGCGGCCTCCTCGCCGTAGAACTGGGTGAGGAACTGTTCGACGAGCAGCGAGAGTTCTTCGGCGTCGTCGGTCCCCTCGGCGGCCTCGACGCCTTCGACGTCGCGGTCCTCGGGACGGTCGAGCACGTCACCGGACTTCTCGACGACCCAGCCCCGCTGACCCCGCACGCGACCGCCGCGCACATGGAAGACCTGGACGGCCACCTCGAGGTCGTCGCCCGCGAACGCCACGAGGTCGGCGTCGGTGCCGTCGCCGAGCACGACGGCCTGCTTCTCGAGTGCCTTGCGCAGCGCCCCCAGATCGTCGCGCAGGCGAGCTGCGGTCTCGAAGTCGAGTTCCTCCGCGGCGGCCTGCATCCGCTTCTCGACATCGCGGACGAGCTTGTCGGTGCGACCGGCGAGGAAGTCGCAGAAGTCCTCGACGATGCGGCGATGTTCGTCGGCGGAGACGCGTCCGACGCACGGCGCGGAGCACTTGTCGATGTAGCCGAGCAGGCACGGGCGGCCGATCTGCGCGTGCCGCTTGAAGACCCCGGCCGAGCACGTGCGCGACGGGAACACCCGCAGCAGCAGGTCGAGGGTCTCGCGGATCGCCCAGGCGTGCGAGTAGGGACCGAAATAGCGCACACCCTTGCGGCGCGGCCCACGATAGACGAACAGGCGGGGATATTCCTCGTTCAACGTGACCGCGAGCATCGGGTACGTCTTGTCGTCGCGGTAGCGGACGTTGAACCGGGGGTCGAACTCCTTGATCCAGTTGTACTCGAGTTGGAGTGCCTCGACCTCGGTGCGCACCACCGTCCACTCGACCCGGCCCGCGGTGGTCACCATCTGACGGGTGCGCGGATGCAGCGAGGCGATATCGGCGAAGTACGAGTTCAGGCGGGACCGGAGGTTCTTCGCCTTGCCGACGTAGACGACCCGGCCGTGCGGGTCGCGGAACTTGTAGACCCCCGGCTCCGTGGGAATGGAACCGGGGGCTGGGCGATATGTCGAGGGGTCGGGCACAGGTCCAGGCTAGTCGTCGCCCCTGACGGCTCCGCCGTCCTTGTCACTGACGGCTCCGCCGTCCTTGTCACTGACGGCTCCGCCGTCGTCATTACGCCTGACGGCTCCGCCGCCGTCGTGGTTGTCGCGGACGGTGTAGCGGGATTCGAGTTCGCGGAAAAGCTCGAGCGCGTCCACGGCGCGTTCCCCGTCGCGCGCCTGGATGGCGACGACGGGCACGTACTCGTCGAACGGCAGCTCGAGACGGGCCCAGGGTGCGCCGTGGTCGAAGAACAGCCCGCGCACGTCGGTCCACGGGATGTGTCGTTCGGCGACCACGTTGCGGACGGAGACGCCGTCGGCACCCGCCCGCAGCCGCGGCCGGGTGAACAGCAGGACGCCTCCGGTGAGCACGACACCGATGGCGAGGATCGCGATCTGGTCGACAACCCGCAGGTTCACACCGGTGTCGCCGCCCCCGCGGAGCACGAGCGCCGCGAAGATGTGGACGGCCATGACGACGACCGCCGCCACGACGACCCAGCGCCGCATCTTCTCCGGGCGTACCTCGAGATCCCAGCCGGTCTCGTCGCGGGTCAACGCGCCGCCTTCCGCAGCCGCCGCAGGGTCACGGCAGTGTCGAGCGCCGCCGCGCAGGCCTGGCCGCCCTTGTCCTCTGCGGAGCCGGGCAGACCGGCGCGGTCGCGGGCCTGCTGTTCGGTGTCGGTGGTGAGGACGCCGTTGCCCACTGGGGTGCCCTCGTCGAGCGCGATCCGGGTGAGGCCGTAGGTCACGGCGTCGCACACGTACTCGAAGTGCGGCGTGCCGCCACGGATCACCACGCCGAGCGCGACGACCGCGTCGTGGGTGCGGGCGAGCTGCTGTGCGACGACGGGAAGCTCGATCGCTCCGGCGACCCGCTCGAGGGTGACGTCGGTGACGCCCGCCTGCTCGGCGACACGCTGTGCGCCGGCGATGAGGGCGTCGGAGATCTCGGTGTGCCAGCGACCGGCGACGATCGCGAGGCTCAGTCCCGCGGCGTCGGCGAGCTGCAGGTCGGGCAGGCCTTCGCCGCTCATCAGGCGTCTCCCTCGTCGAACTCGTCGAGACCGATCAGGTCGTGGCCCATGCGATCGCGCTTGGTGCGCAGGTACGAGATGTTCTCGCGGTTCGCGCGCAACGGCATCGGGACGCGCTCGGTGATCTGCAGGCCATAGCCGTCGAGACCGACGCGCTTGGCCGGGTTGTTGGTCAGCAGGCGCATCGACGAGATGCCGAGGTCGACGAGGATCTGGGCGCCGATGCCGTAGTCGCGGGCGTCGGCGGGCAGGCCGAGCTGCAGGTTGGCGTCGACGGTGTCGGAACCGGAGTCCTGCAGCTGGTAGGCCTGCAGCTTGTGCATCAGGCCGATGCCGCGTCCCTCGTGGCCGCGCATGTACAGCACGACGCCGCGGCCTTCCTCGGCCACCATCTCGAGGGCGGCGTCGAGCTGCGGACCGCAGTCGCAGCGCAGCGACCCGAAGACGTCGCCGGTCAGGCATTCGGAGTGCACGCGCACGAGCACGTCGGAGCCGTCGCCGTCCGGGCCGGCGATGTCGCCGCGGACGAGCGCGACGTGTTCGACCTCGTCGTAGATGCTCTGGTAGCCGACGGCCGTGAAGTCGCCGTGCCGGGTGGGGATGCGGGCCTCGGCGACGCGCACGACATGCTTCTCGTGCTTGCGGCGCCACGCGATGAGATCCGCGATCGAGATCAGGGCGAGCTCGTGCTCGTCGGCGAAGACCCGCAGTTCGTCGGTGCGGGCCATCTCGCCTTCGTCCTTCTGCGAGACGATCTCGCAGATGACGCCGGCCGGCCGCAGGTCGGCCATGCGGGCGAGGTCGACGGCGGCCTCGGTGTGCCCGGGCCGGCGCAGGACGCCGCCCTCCTTGGCGCGCAGCGGCACCACGTGACCGGGACGCGTGAAGTCCTGGGCAGTGGAGGTCGGGTCGGCGAGCAGCCGCATGGTGGCGGCGCGGTCGGACGCGGAGATACCCGTGCCGATGCCTTCCTTCGCGTCGACGGTGACCGTGTAGGCGGTGCCGTGCTTGTCCTGGTTGACGCTGTACATGGGAGGCAGACCGAGACGGTCGCAGTCCTCACCGTCCAGCGGCACGCACAGGTACCCGGATGTGTAGCGGACCATGAACGCCACGAGTTCCGGCGTTGCCTTCTCCGCGGCGAAGATGAGGTCGCCCTCGTTTTCACGGTCTTCGTCGTCGACCACGACGACCGCCTTACCGGCGGCGATGTCGGCGACCGCGCGCTCGATGGTGTCGAACCTCGTCACTTCCCTGGACTCCAACTCTCGTATCCGGACGACTCGTGCTCCGCGTCCACTGTCGATCTCCACAGTACGACGCGTCAGCGCGCGTTCTGCAGGCGCTCCACGTACTTGGCGATCACGTCGACCTCGAGGTTGACGAGGGTGCCCGGCTCGGCGGTGCCGAGGGTCGTCAGCGACAGGGTGGTCGGGATGAGCGAGATCTCGAACCACTCCTCCCCTCGTTCCCCTCCGAGACCCGAGACCGTCAGCGAGACACCGTCGACGGTGATCGAGCCCTTTTCGACGACGTAGCGGGAGATTTCGGCCGGGAGCGAGATGCGCACCACGGTCCAGTTCTCCGAGGGTGTGCGGGAGACGACGGCGCCGGTGGCGTCGACGTGGCCCTGCACGAGGTGGCCGCCGAGGCGGCTGTTCAGTGCGGCGGCGCGTTCGAGGTTGACGGAGCTGCCGAGGGTGAGCTGTCCGAGCGACGACCGGTTCAGCGTCTCCTGCATCACATCGGCGGTGAAGGCCCCGCCGTCGAGGACGTCGACGACCGTCAGGCACACCCCGTTGACCGCGATCGAATCGCCGTGCTTGGCGTCGGAGGTGACCAGCGGTCCGCGCACGGTGAAGCGTGCCGCGTCGGCGAGGTCCTCCTTCGCGACGATCTCCCCGAGTTCCTCGACGATGCCGGTGAACATGTTCCGCTCCTTAGCTCCCGATCCGCGACCGGGTCCGATTCAGTTGTCCCGGTCCGGGACGAGTGTCAACAGAATGTCCGAGCCGACGGTCTCGACCCGTTCCCGGCGGAACCGTAGCGCGTCGGAGATCGTGCCCACGCCGGCGTCCTCGACGGCGGCCTCACCGGCTCCGAGCACGACGGGCGCCAGGTAGGCCTGGATGCGGTCGACGCAGCCCGCTGCGAGGAAGGCGCCCGCGAGCCGGGGGCCGCCCTCGAGCAGCACGTCGGGTCGGTCGCCGAGCGCGTCGAGCACCTCCCCGATGTCGTGGGTGCGCAACACCAGCGTCGGCGCCGCGTCGTCGAGAACCCTTGCAGAGGTGGGAATCTCACGCATGCCGACGACGACCCGCAGCGGCTGGTGCGGCGCGAGTTCACCGTCGGGCAGACGGGCGGTCAGCCACGGATCGTCGGCGAGGACGGTGCCGGTTCCGACGATGATGGCATCGAGCCGGCTGCGCTGGTCGTGCACGCGCGCACGCGATTCGGGACCGGAGATCCACTTGCTCGTGCCGTCGGCGGCCGCGCTGCGGCCGTCCATCGACGCGGCGTACTTCCACGTGACGTGCGGCCGGCCGGTGTGCTGCCGGTGCAGCCATGCCCGCAGCGGGCCGCGCGCGACGGCCTCGGCACCGAGGCCGGGATGCACGGCGATGCCCGCGGCGCGAAGAGTGTCGGCGCCTCCCCCGGCGACGGGATTCGGGTCGGCGACGGAGTAGTACACCGTCGCGATCCCCGCCTCGATGAGGGCAAGCGCGCACGGGCCGGTGCGGCCGGTGTGGTTGCACGGTTCGAGGGTGACGACGGCGGTGCCGCCGCGCGCGCGTTCGCCCGCTGCCTCGAGTGCCCGGACCTCCGCGTGCGGACCGCCGGCTGGTGCGGTGGCCCCGACACCCGCCACCGCGCCGTCCGCGTCGAGGATCACCGCTCCGACAGGCGGGTTGGGGCTGGTCGTGCCCCGCACGGCCTCCGAGGCGTCGAGCGCGAACTGGAGGGCTTCGGCGATCTCGGGTGCGGTCACGGCGCGAGCGTCAGGTGCGGGGATGCAGCCCCGGCCTGCGCCCGCAGCTTGCGGACCGCCTCACCGGGATCGGCGGCGCCGTAGACGGCGGACCCGGCGACGAAGCAGTCCACACCGGCTTCCGCGGCGGCCTCGATGGTGTCGGCGTTGATGCCGCCGTCGATCTCGACGAGCAGGCGCAGTTCACCCGAGTCGACGAGGCGACGCACCTGACGGGCCTTGTCGAGGACGTCCGGGATGAAGGACTGACCACCGAAGCCCGGCTCGACGCTCATCACCAGCAGCGTGTCGAATTCCTTCAGGATCTCGAGATAGGGCTCGATGGGGGTGCCGGGCTTGACGGACAGCCCGGCCTTGCCGCCGGCCGCGCGGATGTCGCGGGCCACGGAGACCGGGTCGTCGGTCGCCTCCGCGTGGAAGGTGACGTTGTGGGCACCGGCCTCGGCGTAGGGCGGAGCCCACCGACCGGGGTTCTCGATCATCAGGTGACAGTCGAGCGGGATGTCGGTCGCCTTCAGCAGCGACTCGACGACCGGGAGACCGAGCGTCAGGTTCGGAACGAAATGGGCGTCCATCACGTCGACGTGGAGCCAATCGGCACCGGCGACGGCCTGCGCCTCGTCGGCGAGACGAGCGAAATCCGCGGACAGGATGGACGGAGCGATCATCGGGTGGGCCACAACCGACGAGTCTAGTCGGCGCCCTCCACCGGGTCGGACCTGCGTCGGACCGGCGGTCCACAGCCGAACCGCCGGGAATTTCCGCTCTCGGGCGCATTGGTGCCATCAGGTGGCCGTTATGCCCGGAAGGCTGGCAGTCACCCGATCGAAAGGATCATCGTGACCGCTCTCCATCACCGCGAATTCCTCCCTCCCCGACCGGACGGATCGAACACCGTCGACACCTTCCTGATCTCCGACCGCGCAGCCGAACTCGTCGACTTCCTCGTCGCCGTCCTCGAGGCCGAGGAGGTGCCCGAGGCGCGCACCCTCGACCACGACGGGCTCCTCCTCCACTCCGAGGTGCGGGTCGGCGATTCCGTGCTCGTGGTCGCCGACCGGAAACCGGACTGGCCCTTCACACCCGCCTTCGTGCGGGTCCACGTGCACGACGTCGATGCCGTCCTCGAACGTGCCACGCAGCACGGCGCGGAGATCGTCACACGGCCGACGGATTTCTTCGGCGATGTCCTCGCCCGGTTCTCGGATCCGTCCGGCAATCTCTGGTGGATCCAGTGGCACGATCCCGGCGCCGACACATCCGCGTGGACGGACGACGCAGCGACGGAAGACACAGCGACGGACGAGTCGGCGGACTGGTCGGACGTTGCGAGTCCGGAGCTCGGGTACATCCACTCGACACTCACCGAAGCTGTTCGCACCCTGCGGGATCCACGGTCCCGCGCGGTGTGAACGGCGGGTCGTCAGACCACGCGTGCGAGGGCGTCGAAGCGGTCGATGTCCTCGCGGCGGCAGACGTGGCTTCCGGCGGTGAGCAGTGCCGCGGTGCCGCAGGCGATCCCGAGAGCGAGCGCGTCCCGCAACGACCGTTCCTGCAGCAGTCCGACGACGAGTCCGGCGACCATGCTGTCGCCGGCGCCGACGGCGCTGCGCACCTTGGCCGCCAGGGCCGGCACCCGCACGGCCTCGTCGGCGGTCACCATGATCGCCCCGTCCGCCCCGAGCGAGACGACGACGATCTCCGTGACACCGGAGGTGACGAGTTCCCGCGCGGCCGCGATCTGCTCGTCGTCGGTGACCAGCTCCCGCCCGGTCCACTCGCACAACTCGTCCAGGCTCGGTTTGACGAGGTAGACCCCTGAATCGATGCTGGTCAGCGCATCGCCCGACGAGTCGAGGACGAACCGTGCGCCGGCTTCGTGCGCCGCGGCTGCGATGCGTCGGACGAAGGTGCCGGGTACACCGGGCGGGAAGCTGCCGCTGGCCACCACGTACTTCGCTCCTTCGGCGACCTTCTCGAGTGTCGCGAGACAGCGTTCCTGCTCGTCGTCCGTCAGCTCGGGACCGGGTGTGACGAAACGGTATTCCTGACCGCTGCGACGGTCGATCGCCGTGAAGCACTCGCGGGTGGACCCGGCGATCGGGACGATGTGTTCCTCGACGTCGTCGTCGTCGAGCAGACCGCTCATCTGCTCACCCCGCGCACCACCGGCGGGGTAGACGGCGGCGGCCGAGGCACCGAGCACACGCGCGACCTTCGCGACGTTCACTCCTCCCCCACCGGCGTCGTAGAACGGCTCGTCGCAGCGGAGTTTGCGGGTGGGCACCACCGCGTCGGTGAAGGTCGTGACGTCGAGTGCCGGGTTCATGGTCAGGGTGACGATCTCGGGCATGCCCGAAACCCTATTCGGACCGATCGACGTACGCGTGCTGCTTTCGCCCGACCGGTCCGGAGCGCGGCACCTCGCGGTCAGCGCTCCGGTTTACGCAGCGCGGCCATGAACATGGCGTCGGTGCCGTGGCGGTGCGGCCAGAGCTGGACTCCCGGCCCCTCCCCGACCTGCGGCACGCCGGGGACGAGTTCGCGGGTGTCGAGCTGTTCGACACCGTGGCGGCGCACCGCATCGGACACCACGGCGACCGTCTCCGAGACGTGTGGTGAACACGTCGAGTAGAGCACCACACCACCGGGACGCAGCAGTCCGATCGCCGATGCGAGCAGTTCCTTCTGCAAGCGCACGAGTTCGGCGACGTCGCCGGGTTGCCGGCGCCATCGCGCCTCGGGACGCCGACGCAATGCGCCGAGTCCCGTGCAGGGCGCGTCCACGAGGATCCGGTCGTAGCCCGGTTCGAGTCCGGGCTCGCGCCCATCGGCGACGTGCACGGTCACCGGTAGGTCGCGGGCGGTCTTGCGGACCAGCTCCGCGCGATGTTCGACCGGTTCGACCGCGTCGACGGCGAACCCGTCGATCGCGGCGATGGCGCCGAGCAGTGCCGCCTTTCCGCCCGGTCCCGCGCACAGGTCGAGCCAGCGGCCCCGGTCCTCGCCGACGAGGGGCGCGAGCGTGAGGGCTCGTGCGACGAGCTGGCTGCCTTCGTCCTGCACTGCGGCCATGCCTTCGCGGACGGGTTCGAGGCGGCCGGGGTCGCCGTGCTCGAGATGCACTGCATAGGGCGACCACGGTCCGATCTCGCCGCCGGTGACGAGCGCGAGTTCCTCCGCGGTGATGACCCCGGGGCGGGCGACGAGGTGGACGATCGGGCGCGCGTCGTCGGCCGCGAGGACGTCGGAGAGTTCGGAGGCGTCCGATCCGAGCGCGTACGCGAACGCCTGCGCGATCCACAGGGGGTGGGCGTACCGGAAGGCCAGGTGACCCACCGGATCGCGGTCCGCGTCGGGGGCGAGCAGCGTGATCCACTCCTCCTCCGAACGCTCCCCCACACGACGGAGCACCGCGTTGACGAAACCTGCTCGGCCCGCTCCGAATTCGGCCCGGACGAGGTCGACGCTCGTGGCGACGGCGGCGTGCGGGGCGACGCGCGTGCGCAGCAGCTGGTAGGCACCCAGACGCAGCACGTCGAGCAGCGCACCGTCGATCTCGTCGACGGGACGGTTCGCGGCGTCGGCGATCACGGCGTCCAGCAGACCCCGTGCACGGGCCGCGCCGTAGGTGAGTTCGGTGGCCAGGGCAGCGTCGCGCGCGTCGAGATGCCGTTCCCGGAGCAGCGACGGGAGAACGAGATTGGCGTAGGCGTCCCGTTCGCGCACCGCGCGCAGCACGTCCCGCGCGGCGACGCGTGCGGGGTCAGCGGGTGGCTTCGACGGCCGGCGGGTGTGTTCGGACGCCGGATTGCGGTTCGGCTTCCCTCCGCCGTTGCGTCCCCCGCGGCCTGCCGGGTTCCGTCCTCCGGGATTGCGCTTGCCCCGCGGGGGCCTGCCGGATTCGCTCATCGCGCACGCACCTTCGGGTCGAGACGGGCGCCGCGCGCCCAGTCCGTGGCTGCCATCGCCTTCTTCCCGGGCGGTTGCACCGTCCCGAGCCGGACGGCAGTCGTGGCGGTACCGACGAGCACACCGTCCTTGCGGATGTCGAGCTCACCGGGTTCGAGGGTCTCGTCGGTCACTGTCACGGGGCCGATCTTCACGCGCAGGTCGCCGATCATCGTCCACGCGCCCGGAGCGGGGGTGACGGCGCGGATCCGGCGGTCGATGACGTGTGCGGGGAGGGTCCACTGCACCTGAGCGGCCTCGACGGTGACCTTGGGCGCGTGCGAAACACCGTCGGCCGGCTGCGGTGCGGGCGTGAGGATGCCGTCCTCGAGTCCGTCGAGGGTGGATTCGAGCAGTGTCGCACCGGCCTCGGCGAGTCGGCCGAGCAGGTCGCCGGCGGTGTCGGTGGGACGGATCGTCTCGGTGACGACGCCGTAGACCGGACCGGTGTCGAGTCCGGCCTCGAGCCGGAAGGTGCTCGCTCCGCTGATCTCGTCACCGGCGGCGATCGCCGCCTGGACGGGCGCCGCGCCGCGCCAGGCGGGCAGCAGCGAGAAGTGGAGGTTCACCCATCCGTGCGTGGGGATGTCCAGGACGTCCTGCGGGATCAGGGCGCCGTAGGCCACCACGGGGCAGCAGTCGGGTGCGAGTTCGGTCAGCCGCGCGACGAACTCGGGGTCGCGCGGCGAGCGCGGCGTGAGCACCTCGATGCCGTGTTCGTCGGCGATCTGCCCCACGGCCGATCGCACGACCTTCCGGCCGCGACCGGCGGTGGTGTCGGGGCGGGTGACCACCGCGACGACCTCGTGGCGCGACGACTCGATGAGGCGGAGCAGCGAGGGGACGGCGGGTTCCGGCGTTCCCGCGAAGACCACGCGCATGTCAGAGCACCGCCGGGCAGGAGGTGGGGTGCGCTGCGTGTGGACTGTGCGGGGATGTCACGGATGCTGCTCCAGTTTTCGACGGCGATGACCTCTCACAGTCTAGGGAGTCGACGTCGTGGGACCTGCATCACCGCGCCGAGCGGTCACCTCACGGAGGTCGGTGCCCGAGCAGCAGGGAGCTCAGGTGTTGGACTGCAGGATCAGTTCGGGGATACCGGTGCCGAGCGCGACGGGAGTGCACTCCCCGATCGCGTACCGGTCGGGGTCGAGCGCATGCCGTGCGAGCTGCAGCGAGAACGGGTCGTAGACCATGTTGAAGTGACCCGTCAGATCCTGCGGGCACAGCTCCTGGATCACGTAATTGACGGCGCCCTCACCGTGGAGCGCGACGTTGCCGGCAGGCTGGATGACCTCGTCGACCTCGCTACCGATGGTCGTATAGCGCACGCCGGGCACGGTGTCGGTGGGTGTGTTGAGCTCGTTGAGCAGTTCCGACCCCTGGAGCTGCTGCACGAGGGCGACGGAGAACTCGCCCTCGACGATGTCGGTCGCTCCGGGCAGCGTGGCGAAGGCGGCCCCGATGCCGTAGAAGGTGCCCCCGTAGCTCGGCGACGCGACTCCGACCCACCGGTCGACGACTTCGGAACCCCCGAGCTCGTTGATGTAGTAGCGGGCGACGGTGGCTCCCTGCGAGTAGCCGATGACGTCGACCTCCTCCGCACCGGTGGCGTCGAGGACCTCGGTGACGAACTCACCGAACTGTGCTGCGGAGACCCGGATGTCGCCCGTGCCGTAGTCCTCGGCGCCGTCGGCGAACCCGTAGTTCAGAGCGAACACGCACCAGCCGGACGCGGCGAGCAGCGGTGAGAGAGCAGCGAAGTCGGAGTAGGCGTTGGAATCGGTGCCGTGCGCGAGCACCACCGGACGGGGGTGCTCCTCGGACGGCACGCACGCGAAGTCGTTGCTACCCGCGGGGGCGACATCGGGGTTGTTCTCGGCGTATTCGGCGGCTTCGGCGTGCCCGGTGGCCACCGGTCCCGCCGGGACGGGCACGCTGCTGTACGACCCCTCCCCGAGACCGAGGATCGGTCCGTCGTCGGACGGGAGCGGCTGCGCCGCCGCTGCACCCACAGTCAGCATCGCGACGACACACGCTCCGACGACACCTCCGACACTCCGCCCGGCACCCATTCGTCCGTCCTCCCCTCCTGTGCCTCCCCGGCACCTACGGAAGAGATCGGTCACAATCACCGGCTCCGTTACTGTGACAAATAATATCTCCGGCAACGCGTGTCGCTGGCGTACACATGTAGGACAGCAGCGGGCGGGTCTTGCGCTCGGTCCACGCCCGGATCGACACTGGGAACAGCCTCCGTCGACGGAAACTCCACGGTGCGAACACGGTGCCCCCACCGTCCTCGCAGATCCCCGCCTGCGCTCCGCAGGTCTCGTTGCTCGTCGATTCACGGGAGTCGTCATGATCACCGATCCCGACGGACCTGCCGATACCCGAATCATGGGAATCGTGCATTCCGCCCTCCGCCGCGACCTACTCCGCATCGAGGTCGCCACCTCGACGAAGACATGGCAGGAGACCCACCGAGTGGCTCTCGCCGATCATGTGTTGTGGATGATGGATTTCCTGCACCATCACCACGAGTCCGAGGACCGTGGGCTCTATCCGCGCGTGGTGCAGTGCAATCCCGACGCGGCGCCGCTCGTGGAGAGGATGAACGCCGACCACCGCACCATCGAGCCTGCGATCGCCACCGTCGAGGACGCCGCCCGGGATTTCCGCGCCGACCGCCCCGGTTCCGGGGAGGCACTCGGTGCAGCACTGTCCCGCCTGTCCGAGGTGCTACTACCCCATCTCGAACGCGAGGAGCGGGAGATGATGCCGCTGGTCTCGACCAGTATCACCGATGCGCAGTGGCGCGCGGGGGACCAGGAGTTCAATATCGAGCCGAAAGGCATGCAGCAGCTCGGCAAGGAAGGGAACTGGCTGATCGACGGCCTCGACGACTCCTCGCGCGATCACGTCGTGCATCTCGTGCCGCCCGTACCGCGCTTCATCCTCGTGCACGTCCTCGGCATACGCCATCGCCACGACTTCGCGGCACTGTGGAAGGGTACGGACGCCGCATCGATTCCGTCGCAACCGATTCCGAAAGCGGCCTAGCCGGGCGGTGGCGATCCGCGCCCGCTCACCTCGGCCGGTTCAGCCGATACGCGGCGGATCCACCTGGACCCGCAGCGGCCCGTCCGCGCGACGCGCCGTGCGGGTGGCCTGCGCGTCTCGCAGGGCGCGACCGAGTGCGCGACCGCGCTCGCGTGCGACCCGCACGATCATCCGGTGCACGTCCTCCGGTTCGGGTCCCTCGGACCCGAACGGCAGTCGTTGCCCCGGCGGTAGCGGCACGGGCCCGAGCACCTCGGCTCCCTCGGGCAGGTGTGTGGCCTCGAGCAGTTCCGCGACCGCCGCGGACGACCCGTCGATCGCGGCCATGTGGACCGCAGGTGGGAAACCGACCTCGGCTCGTTCGGAGACCTCGGACTGCGCGTGCCCCACGGGATCCCAGCGGACGAGCGCCTGCACGGTGGGGATGCCGGAATCGGCGACGACCACGACCTGTCCCCCGTCGGCGAACGACCGTACGAGCGCCGACGCGGTGAGCCAGCGGCGCATCGTCTCCTCGGTGGCGCGCAGGTCGGCACGGCCGAGCAGCGCCCACCCGTCCAGGAGCAGCGCCGCCCCGTAACCACCTTCGGCGACCGGTTCGGCACCCACGGTGGAGACGACGAGCGACGCCGAACCGGGCACGGTGTGCTTGACGTCGTTGCCGCCGGAGGTCACGACCGGCACGCCGGGGAAGGCGCGGCCCAGTTCTTCGGCGGTGCGGGCCGCCCCGACCACCACGGCCCGCAACGAGCGCGCACCGCACGCATGGCAGCGGTGACGCGCATCGGCGACACCGCACCAACGGCACGCAGGGATCGCGGCACCGTCGGGACCGGCCGCCGTGGGCAGAGCGAGCGGGCCGTTGCAGTGCCGGCAGCGGGCGGGTGCCCGGCACTTTCCGCACGCCAGCGCGGGCACGTACCCGCGCCGCGGTACCTGCACGAGCACCGGGCGGTCGGCCGCGAGGGCGGATCGGGCGGCGGCGAACGCGATGGCCGGCAGTCGCGCGGCACGCGCGGCCGGATCCCGTGCGAGTGCGTGGTCGCTGTCGGCGAGGGCCGTGACCTTCGGCGCGCACGCCCGTACGACGTCACGGGGTGCCACGAGATCGTGTGCCCAACCGGCGTCGACGAGTGCCTGGGTCTCGACGGTGCGGGCGTGCCCGGCGATGACGATGGCGGCACCCACGGCGTGGGCGCGCAGAGCAGCCACTTCGCGGGCGTGCGGATACGGCGACCGCGGTTCGCAGTGCAGGTCGTCGCCGTCGTCCCACACCACGAGGAGCCCGAGCTCGGGCGTCGGGGCGAAGACCGCAGCCCGCGTTCCGACGACGATGCGGGCGGATCCACGCAGGGCCGCGAGCCAGCGTCGATAACGTTCGGCCGGTCCGAGGCCGGCGGCGAGGCCGACGACGTGATCGGCGCCGGCGACGTCGGCGCACGCCGTCACGAGACGGTCGAGGTCGCGCTGGTCGGGAACGACCAGCACGGCCGCCTTCCCCGAGGCGAGGGTCAGCGCGGCGAGTTCGGCGAGCCGTCGGGGCCAGTCCTCACCGGGCAGCGCCTGCCAGGCCGCGCGCGGGGCGCGACCGCCGCCGAGCGCTTCGAGGAAGTTCTCGCCGTGCCGGTACCGACTCCATGCCGCGTGCTCGATCTCCGGGACAGGCGGAGTTTCCGGTGTACGCGGCGCCTCGGCTTCGACGCGTGCGTGTCGCGGAGGTACCGCCAGACGCAGCACGTCGGCCCGGGTCCCGGCATAGCGGGTCGCGACTTCCTCTGCCAGAGCAGCGATCTCGGGGGTGAGGACCTGTTCGGACGAGACGACCCGGTCGAGCCGGCCGAGCTTGCCGGTGTGATCGCTCGTCGCGGCGCGCGCGAGCAGGAAACCGTCGACGAGACGTCCGGCGAAGCGGACGCGGACGCGGACGCCCGGGCGGGCGTCCGCGTCCAGGTCGCGCGGGATCAGGTAGTCGAACTCCCGGTCGAGGTGCGGAACCGGTAGCAGCGGGAGAACCCGCGCGACCGGATCGACCTCGGCGGCGTCGAAATCAGCAGCCACCCGGGCCCGATCGGAATCTACAGACCGGCGGCCGCGCGCAGCTTGTCGGCGCGGTCGGTGTTCTCCCACGGCAGCTCGATGTCGGTACGGCCGAAGTGGCCGTACGCAGCGGTCTGCGCGTAGATCGGGCGCAGCAGGTCGAGGTCGCGGATGATCGCGCCCGGACGCAGGTCGAAGACCTCGCCGATGGCCTGCTGGATGCGGGCCGGGTCGGTCTTCTCGGTGCCGAAGGTCTCCACGAACAGACCCACCGGAGCCGCCTTGCCGATCGCGTAGGCGACCTGCACCTCGATGCGGTCTGCGAGACCGGCAGCGACGGCGGTCTTGGCGACCCAGCGCATCGCGTAGGCGGCCGAACGGTCGACCTTCGACGGATCCTTGCCGGAGAACGCGCCACCACCGTGACGGGCCATGCCGCCGTAGGTGTCGACGATGATCTTGCGACCGGTGAGGCCGGCATCGCCCATCGGGCCGCCGAGGACGAACGATCCGGACGGGTTGACCAGCAGCCGCACGTCGGTCGTGTCGAGATCGGCCAGGTTCGGGTCGGCGAGCACCGCGTCGACGACGTGGGTGCGCAGGTCCGGCGTGAGCAGGTTGTTCAGATCGATGTCGGCGGCGTGCTGCGTCGAGATGACGATCGTGTCGAGGCGGACGGGCTTGTCGCCGTCGTACTCGATGGTGACCTGGGTCTTGCCGTCGGGACGCAGGTACGGCAGGACCCCCGACTTCCGGACCTCGGTGAGCCGGCGCGACAGGCGATGCGCGAGGGAGATCGGCAGCGGCATGAGTTCGGGCGTGTCGGAGCACGCGTATCCGAACATCAGGCCCTGGTCGCCGGCGCCCTGACGAGCGACCTCGTCGTCGGTGAGCACACCGCTGCGCGCCTCGTGCGAGACGTCGACGCCGCCGGCGATCTCGGGCGACTGCGCGCCGATCGCGATGTTGACACCGCAGGAGTTGCCGTCGAAGCCCTTCGACGACGAGTCGTAACCGATCTCGAGTACCCGATCGCGGACGATCTTGGGGATGTCGGCGTACGCCGAGGTGGTGACCTCACCCACCACGTGCACCTGACCCGTGGTGACGAGGGTTTCCACTGCTACCCGGGCACGAGGATCCTCGGTGAGGAGCGCGTCGAGAACCGAGTCGCTGATCGCGTCACAGATCTTGTCCGGATGCCCTTCGGTCACGGACTCACTGGTGAAAAGACGACCGCCGGTCTTGCTCACGAAACTCCCTCTCGACTGTGCGCCAGGCGCTGGACGGACAAACCGTATGGAGCATGCGCTCCCCGATCGGGCCGGAAGGACCCGATCGCAGTGCCGACGCTACTGCTCCGCAGGCGTCGGCGCGAGTATTGAAATCACCCGATTCTGCTGCGTTCCGCCAGCAGAGGTCCCAACGCGTCGAGCACGCGGCTGGCCATGAGAGCCTTCGATCCGTGGGCGAGGGCCGTTTCCGAACCGTCCGCGGACAGCAACCAGCCGTTGTTGTCGTCGACCTCGAACGCCTTGCCTTCCCCGACGGCGTTGACGACGAGCAGATCGCATCCCTTGCGGGCGAGCTTCTCGCGGGCGTAGGAGAGCACGTCGCCGTGTTCGTCGCCGGTCTCCGCCGCGAATCCGACGATGACCGTCTCGGCGGACAGGCCGCCGTCGGCACGCGCCCGGACGAGACCGGCGAGTATGTCGTCGTTCTTCGTCAGCGCGATGGAGTCGGGTTCGCCCTCGCCCTTCTTGATCTTGCTGGTCGCGAAGGTGGAGGGCCGGAAATCGGCGACGGCCGCGGACATGATGACCGCGTCGGCACCCGAGGCGTGCTTGGCGACGGCGTCCTGCATCTGTGCGGCCGTCTGGACCCGGACGACGTCGACCGCGGCCGGGTCGTCGAGACCCGCGATGCTGCCGGCGACGAGCGTGACGTCGGCGCCGCGCTGCGCGGCGAGACGGGCGAGCGCGTAACCCTGCTTGCCGGACGACCGGTTGCCGAGGAAGCGCACCGGGTCGAGGGGCTCGCGGGTACCGCCGGCGGAGACGACGATGCGGCGACCGGCGAGGTCGCGGGGCAGCGCGTCGGCCCGCTCGAGCAGCAGCGAGGCCAGATTGAAGATCTCGTCGGGTTCGGGCATGCGCCCGGCACCGGTGTCCTTGCCCGTCAGCCGACCGGAGGCCGGTTCGACGACCACGGCACCGCGGCGGCGCAGCGTCGCGACGTTGTCGACGGTCGCAGGATGCTCCCACATCTCGGTGTGCATCGCGGGCACGAACATCACGGGGCACCGCGCGGTGAGCAGGGTGGCCGTGAGGAGGTCGTCGGCGCGACCCGCGACCGCCCGCGCCATGAGGTCGGCGGTGGCCGGAGCGATGACGACGAGGTCGGCCTCCTGCCCGAGCCGGACGTGCTGCACCTGCGGCACCTCGGCGAACACACCGGTCTGCACGGGATTGCCGGAGAGCGCCTCGAAGGTGGCGCGCCCGACGAATTCGAGGGCGGACTCCGTCGGGACGACCCGCACGTGGTGTCCGCTCTCCGTGAAGGCACGGATCAGTGCGCAGGACTTGTAGGCGGCGATGCCACCGGCGACACCGACGACGATGCGGCGGCGCTGCACGGATCCGGCCTCGCCGCTCGAAGCGGGGTTGCTCACTCGCCTTCGGTGTGCTCGAGCAGATCCGAGTGGATCTCGCGCATGGCGATCGACAGCGGCTTCTCCTGCAGGCCCGGCTCCACGAGGGGGCCGACGTATTCGAGGATGCCGTCGCCGAGCTGGTTGTAGTAGTCGTTGATCTGGCGTGCCCGCTTGGCGGCGTAGATCACCAGCGCGTACTTCGAGGAGGCGCGCTCGAGCAGCTCGTCGATAGGCGGGTTGGTGATACCCGTGGGGGTGTCGTAGACCGGAAGGGTGTTGCCCTCGAGGTCGGTCGCGGCTGCCTGGATGCTGCTCACTCGGTGTTCTCCTGAGATGTCGCGGGATGGGAGGGCGCCGGAACCGGCAGCCGGACGCGCTCGAGGCGCGGACGGTCAGTCGGCTCCGGGTCCAACCAACAAGGATACCAATTCATCGCAGGCCCGGTCGACATCGTCGTTGACGATCACGACGTCGAACTCGTCCTGCGCGGCCAGTTCGCTGCGGGCGGTATCGAGCCTGCGAGCGACGACCTCGTCGGTTTCGGTGCCTCGGCCGGTGAGGCGCTCGACGAGCACCTCCCAACTGGGCGGGGCGAGAAAGGCGAGGACTGCGTCCTGCATCGCGGCACGGACGGCTCGCGCTCCCGCGAGGTCGACCTCCACGAGCACCGGATGTCCCTCGGCGAGTGCGTCGAGCACCGGCTTGGCCGGAGTGCCCGATCGTTGCAGGCCGCCGTGGATGTCGGCCCATTCGAGCAGTTCACCGGCTTCGATCATCCGGTCGAACTCGGCGCGGCCGACGAAGTGGTAGTCCACCCCGTCCACCTCGCCCGGTCGCGGGTCCCGGGTGGTGGCCGAGACACTGAAGTGCAGATCCGGGATCCGGCTCCGCAGAAGGCGTACGACGGTCGACTTACCCACCGCGGAGGGTCCGGCCAGTACCACCAGCCGGCCCCTCCGCGTTGCGGGTGCGCTGTCCGTCACAGGTCGTGCGTCAGCTACCACGGTGCTCAGGCGTCGAAATCGAACCTGGCGAGCAGGGCCTTGCGCTGACGGTCGCCGAGGCCGCGCAGACGGCGGGTCGGGGCGATCTCCAGCTCGGTCATGATTTCCTGCGCCTTGACCTTGCCGACCTTCGGCAGGGCCTCGAGCAGAGCCGACACCTTCATCTTGCCGAGGATCTCGTCGTTCTCGGCGTCCTTGAGCACCTGCTTGAGGTCGGTGCCGCCGCGCTTGAGGCGCTCCTTGAGCTCAGCCCGGGCACGACGGGCAGCAGCCGCCTTCTCCAGAGCAGCGGCGCGCTGCTCATCGGTCAGCTGGGGAAGGGCCACGGTTCCTCCGTCTCATCGTTGGCTTTCGAGTCTTCACCGCTGTAACCAGCGGCGATAGCGACCGTACTCACGACCACCGACGAATGCGAACCCACCCCCCGGCGATCCGCTCGAAAATCCGTGCGGTAGTGCACGCCGTTTCCGCAGTGGATCTCGCGCCCCCCGATCGGCGTCGAGACATCGCCGCGAACTGCTCGAACAGCGAAAAACCGCAGGTCACCGGGTATCCGCCGCGACAGAGGGGGCGGCATCGGGCCGGGCGGCTTCCCCGCTCACCGACCCGCTGTTCCGGCGATTCGGCGGGCCGAGAAATTTTTTTCCCATTCCGCGTGTCGCGCCACTCCGAGCGCAGGTCAGAGTGCATACGAGCGGTATGTACGACTCGTGCCCGGACCGCGCGTGGCGATCCGGGCACGAGAGTCGAACGTCTCAGTTCGTGAGGAAGGCGAAGCCGTCCAGGGCGCGGGCGACGGCGGCCCGCAGGTCGGCGACGGACGGGCCGGCCCGCAGCACGTCACGTGAGACGTTGGGCACCACCGCGCGCAGGTGGTCGCCTGCGAGTCGTCGCACGTCGTCGGCGGTGCCGCCCTGGGCCCCCACTCCGGGCATCAGGATGGGCCCGTGGAGGTCGGACAGGTCCGGTGCCTCGGTGAGGGTCGCACCGACCACCACACCCACGGAGCCGAGTTCTGCGGCCCCGTCCGTGCGGGCAGCGCTGTTGCGGGCAGCGCACTCGTCCACCACGACCTGCGCGACGGTGCGCCCGTCGTCGAGCCGTGCGCGCTGGAACTGGGCGCCCTCGGGATTGGAGGTCGCCGCGAGCACGAACACCCCGCGGCCCGTTCCGGCAGCCAGATCGAGCGCCGGGGCGAGCGAACCGAACCCCAGGTACGGGGAGACGGTCACCGCGTCCGAACGCAGCGCAGAGCCGTCCGACAGCCAGGTGCGCGCGTAGGCGTCCATCGTGGAGCCGATGTCGCCGCGCTTGGCGTCGGCGAGGACGAGCGCCCCCGCCTCCCCCAGGTCGGCGATGGTGCGTTCGAGCACCGCGAGACCGGCGGAGCCGTACGCCTCGAAGAACGCCACCTGCGGCTTGACGACCGCGACGGTGTCGCCGAAGGCCTCGACGCACAGTTCGCTGAACCGGGCCAGGCCGTCGGCGTCGTCGTCGAGCCCCCACGCGGTGAGGAGCCCCGGGTGCGGGTCGATGCCCACGCACAGCGGCCCGCGGCTCCCGAGGGCGTCCGCGAGTCGCTGCCCGAACGGCGTCACGCCTGTTCGGCGGGCACGCCGCGCAGCCGCGCGTGCATCCGCTGGATCGAGCTGACTCCGATCTCGCCGCGCAGTGCCGCCTCGATACCCTGCACGGCCGCGGAGGCACCCTGCACCGTGGTGATGCACGGGATGTTCGCGGCGACCGCCGCGCTGCGGATCTCGTAACCGTCCACGCGCGGACCGGCGTTGCCCCAGGGGGTGTTGATGACCATGTCCACATCGCCGGCACGGATGCGGTCGACGACGTCGAGCGCGCCTTCCGGCTTGTCCTCACCGGAGACCTTGTGGACCTGCTCGCACGGAACACCGTTGCGGCGCAGCACCTCTGCGGTTCCCACAGTGGCCATGATGTGGAAGCCCAGGTCGGCGAGGTGCTTGACCGGGAAGATCATCGACCGCTTGTCCTTGTTCGCGAGCGAGACGAAGACCGTGCCGGAGGTCGGCAGGGAGCCGTAGGCGGCGGTCTGGCTCTTCGCGAATGCGGTTCCGAAGTCGTCGTCGAGGCCCATGACCTCACCGGTGGACTTCATCTCCGGGCTGAGCAGGGTGTCGATGCCCGTGCCGTCGGCACGCCGGAACCGGTTGAAGGGCAGCACCGCTTCCTTCACCGCGACCGGTGCATCGAGCGGGATGTCGCTGCCGTCTCCCTCGGCCGGGAGGATGCCCGCGGCACGCAGCTCGGCGATGGACTCGCCGAGCATCACCCGGGCGCAGGCCTTGGCGAGCTGCACCGCGGTGGCCTTGGAGACGAACGGCACCGTGCGGGAGGCACGGGGGTTCGCCTCGAGGACGTACAGGATGTCGTCCTTGAGCGCGTACTGGACGTTGAGCAGGCCCTTGACGCCGATGCCCTTCGCGAGCGCCGCAGTCGAGCGGCGGACGTTCTCGATGTCGGCGCGGCCCAGGGTGATCGGCGGCAGCGCACACGCCGAGTCGCCGGAGTGGATGCCGGCCTCCTCGATGTGCTCCATGATCCCGCCGATGTACACGTCGGTGCCGTCGCACAGCGCGTCGACGTCGATCTCGACGGCGTCGTCGAGGAAGCGGTCGACGAGCACCGGCCGGTCGTCGGAGATCTCGGT
Organism: Rhodococcus sp. BUPNP1; assembly: GCF_002215235.1. Taxonomy (NCBI): domain Bacteria; kingdom Bacillati; phylum Actinomycetota; class Actinomycetes; order Mycobacteriales; family Nocardiaceae; genus Rhodococcus; species Rhodococcus sp. BUPNP1. The sequence continues at coordinate 36,218 of NZ_NERM01000014.1, read as the reverse complement.
GGCGTTGGAGATGTAGGTCTCGAGCGCCTTCTCGTCGTAGACGATCTCCATGCCGCGACCACCGAGCACGTAGGACGGGCGCACCAGCACCGGGTATCCGATGCCGGCGGCGATCTCGCGCGCACCCTCGAAGGTGGTGGCCGTGCCGTACTTCGCGGCCGGCAGGTCGGCCTCGTCGAGCACGCGACCGAACTCGCCACGGTCCTCCGCCAGGTCGATGGCCTCCGGCGAGGTACCGACGATCGGCACCCCGGCGGCCTTCAGGCGACGCGCCAGGCCGAGCGGGGTCTGGCCGCCCAGCTGGACGATGACGCCGGCGACGGTGCCGGACTCGCACTCGGCGCGGTAGACCTCGAGGACGTCCTCGAAGGTCAGCGGCTCGAAGTACAGGCGATCGGCGGTGTCGTAGTCGGTCGAGACCGTCTCGGGGTTGCAGTTGACCATCACGGTCTCGTAGCCGGCCTCGGACAGCGTCAGCGCGGCGTGGACGCACGAGTAGTCGAACTCGATGCCCTGGCCGATGCGGTTGGGGCCGGAACCGAGGATGAGCACCTTCGGCTTGTCGCGCTGCTCCGCGACCTCGGACTCGGCCGCGGGGTCGAGCTCGTAGGTCGAGTAGTGGTACGGCGTCTTCGCCTCGAACTCGGCGGCGCAGGTGTCCACGGTCTTGTAGACCGGGTGGACGCCCAGCTCCTGACGCAGGGCGCGCACGTCGTCCTCGGAGGCGAACTGCGACGGGCGCAGGGCTGCGATCTGCCGGTCGGAGAATCCGTGGTGCTTGGCGTAGCGCAGCTCGGTGGCACCGAACTGCTCTGCGTTGCGGACGTCCTGGCCCAGCTCGACGATGTGCGCGAACTGCTCGAGGAACCACGGGTCGATCTTCGTGGCGTCGAAGAGCTGCTCGACGGTCGCACCGAGCTCCAGGGCCCGGGCGATCCGGTAGAACCGGCCGTCCGTGGGGGTGCGGATCTCCTCGAGGATCTCGTCGAGGGTGCCCTCGACCTCGGGGCCCGTCCAGAAGCCGGCGGACTTCGTCTCGAGCGAGCGCAGCACCTTGCCGAAGGCCTCGGAGAAGTTGCGGCCGATCGACATGGCCTCACCGACCGACTTCATGGTGGTGGTGAGGGTGCCGTCGGCGCCGGGGAACTTCTCGAAGGCGAACCGCGGGGCCTTGACCACGACGTAGTCGAGGCTCGGTTCGAAGCAGGCCGGGGTCTCCTTGGTGATGTCGTTGACGATCTCGTCGAGCGTGTAGCCGATGGCGAGCTTGGCGGCCATCTTCGCGATCGGGTAGCCGGTGGCCTTCGACGCGAGCGCCGACGACCGCGACACGCGCGGGTTCATCTCGATGACGACGAGCCGGCCGTCGCGCGGATCCATCGCGAACTGGATGTTGCAGCCGCCGGTGTCGACACCGACCTCGCGCAGGATGGCGATCGAGAGGTCGCGCATCTTCTGGTACTCGCGGTCGGTGAGCGTCATCGCGGGAGCGACGGTCACCGAGTCACCGGTGTGCACACCGACCGGGTCGACGTTCTCGATCGAGCAGACGATGACGACATTGTCGGCGCCGTCGCGCATGAGCTCGAGCTCGTATTCCTTCCAGCCAAGGATGGACTCCTCGATGAGCACGTTCGCGGTGGGCGAGGCCGCGAGGCCGCCACCGGCGATGCGCTCGAGGTCGGCGTCGTTGTAGGCCATGCCGGAGCCGAGGCCACCCATTGTGAAGGAGGGGCGCACGACGACCGGGAAGCCGAGTTCGGCGACGGTCGCGCGGACCTCGTCCATCGTGTAGCAGACGGCCGAGCGGGCGGACTCGCCGCCGCACTTGGCGACGATGTCCTTGAACTTCTGCCGATCCTCGCCGCGCTGGATCGCGTCGAAGTCGGCGCCGATGAGTTCGACGTCGTACTTGTCGAGGATGCCGCGCTCGGACAGGGCGACGGCGGTGTTGAGGGCGGTCTGGCCGCCGAGGGTCGCGAGCACCGCGTCGATCGGGGTGCCGTTGGCCTGCTCGGTCGCGATGACCTTCTCGACGTAGTCGGCGGTGATCGGCTCGATGTAGGTCGAGTCGGCGAACTCGGGGTCGGTCATGATCGTGGCCGGGTTCGAGTTGACCAGGGAGACGCGCAGGCCCTCCTCGCGGAGCACCCGGCACGCCTGGGTGCCCGAGTAGTCGAACTCGCAGGCCTGTCCGATGACGATCGGGCCGGACCCGATGACCAGGACGTGGGAGAGGTCGGTACGGCGTGGCATCAGTTCTTCTCTCCCTCGAGCATGCGGGTGAAACGATCGAACAGGTAGGCGGCGTCGTGCGGTCCGGCCGCCGCTTCGGGGTGGTACTGCACGGAGAAGGCACGGCCGTCGAGGAGCTTGACGCCCTCGACCGCACCGTCGTTGGCGCAGGTGTGGCTGACGACTGCGCGACCGAACGGGGTGTCGAACTCCTGGCCGGCCTCGCCTTCGAGCGCGAACCCGTGGTTCTGCGCGGTGATCGCGATGCGACCGGTCTCGTGCTCGACCACCGGGATGTTGATGCCGCGGTGACCGAACTTCATCTTGTAGGTGCCCAGGCCGAGCGCGCGGCCGAGGATCTGGTTGCCGAAGCAGATGCCGAACAGGGGCAGTCCCTGGCCGAGCACCTCCTTGGTCAGGTGCACCGCGCCGTCGGCGGTCGCCGGGTCGCCCGGGCCGTTGGACAGGAAGACGCCGTCGGCCTTCAGGTCGAGGATGTCGTGCAGCGTCGCGGTGGACGGCAGCACGTGCACCCGGATGCCGCGCTGGGCGAACATGCGCGGGGTGTTGGTCTTGATGCCGAGGTCGATGGCCGCGACGGTGAAGCGGGCGTCCCCGTCGGTCGGTTCGACGACGTAACCGGAGGTGGTGCTCACCTCGCCGGCGAGGTCGGCGCCGAGCATCGAGGGCTGGCTCTTCACCCGGTCGAGCAGGACGTCGATGTCGAGGTCGTCACCCTTCCAGGCGAGGGCGTCGCCGGAGAAGATGCCGGCGCGCATCGAACCGCGGGTGCGCAGGTGCCGCACGAGTGCGCGGGTGTCGATACCCGCGAGACCCACGATGTTCTGCCGCTCGAGTTCGTCCTGCAGCGAGCCGGTGGCGCGCCAGCTCGACACGCGACGCGAGGGGTCGCGGACGATGAAGCCGGCCACCCAGATCTTGGACTCGGTGTGGTCGCCGGTGGGGCCGACGGACTCGTTGTCCTCGTGGTTCCAGCCGGTGTTGCCGATCTGCGGGGCCGTGGCCACCACGATCTGCCGGTGGTAGCTGGGGTCGGTGAGGGTCTCCTGGTAGCCGGTCATGCCCGTGCTGAAGACGGCCTCGCCGAGGGTCTGTCCGACCGCACCGAAGGGGATGCCGCGGAAGACCCGTCCGTCCTCGAGGACCAGCACAGCCGTGCCGCCGCCGAATGTTCTGCCGCTCATGCGTTGTCTCCGTTCTTATCGACCGCACCAGAGCCGGCCGCACGGGCTGAGATCTCGCGTGTCGTGATCGTCGTGTTGTTCGTCGTGATCGTCATCGTCGTTGTGATCGTCACCGTCTCAAGATTTTTCGTCCGACCCGTTCGTCCAGAGCGGGTAGATCGACTTGTCGTCACCGCGGAAGCCGGTGTCGACCTCCGTGCCCGAGGGCAGCTGCCAGCGGATGACCAGCACCCCGTCCTTGGACATGACCTTGCCCGCCAGACCGCGTTCGGTGCGGATCGCGCGGATCGAGTCCTGCGGGATCCAGATCGGGGACGCACCGTCGCGTTCGAGCAGGGCACCGGATCGGTATCGGGTCAGTTCCGCGTTGGCGCGGTGGCCGAGATCGCCGACCGCGATGCGGTCCTGCCAGCTCGGCGCGAGCGTGCTGCCGACGTACAGACCGGTGGTCGGTTCGACGAGCCGCTCCCCCAGCTCGGCCGGCACGGTCGGCAGTTCGCCGACCGCGTCCTGCTGACGTCGGGCACGTGCCTTCCAGCCCTTCCACATCAGCAGCACGAGCACGACCCAGAGCGCGAGGAAACCGACGGTGATGAAGAAGCGATCCATGTCGGTTCCTACCTTTCGGTCGAGCGCGGGAACACCGCACCGTCGCGAGCGGTGATCCGCCCGCGCAACACGGTGGTGGTGACCCGGCCCGGCAGGGTCATGTCCTCGTAGGGCGTGTTGTGGGAGATGCTCGCGAGGTCGGGGCCGTGCACCGTCCACTCGGTATCCGGGTCGACGAGCACGATGTTCGCGGGTTCGCCCACCTCGAGGGGCCGGCCCTGATCGTCGAGGCCCACGATCTCCGCGGGACGCTCGCTCATGACCTTCGCGACGCCGCGCCAGTCCAGCAGGCCCGGCCGGACCATCGTCTCGATCACGACGGACAACGCCGTCTCGAGCCCGAGCATTCCCGGACGCGCCTGCGAGAACTCGCAGCACTTGTCCTGTTCGGCGTGCGGGGCGTGGTCGGTGGCCACACAGTCGATGGTCCCGTCCGCGAGGCCGCGGCGCAGCGCTTCGACGTCGGATCGCTCGCGCAGCGGCGGATTGACCCGGTTGATGCCGTCGTAGCTCTCGAGACGCGAGTCGTCGAGGAGCAGGTGGTGCGGCGTGACCTCGGCGCTGATCGAGATGCCCTGCGAGCGTGCCCACCGGACGAGTTCGACGGTGCCGGCCGTGGACGCGTGGCAGATGTGCACGCGGGCTCCGGCGTCGCGGGCGAGCAGCGCGTCGCGGGCGACGATGGACTCCTCGGCGGCGCGGGGCCAGCCGGTGAGGCCGAGACGCGCCGCGGTCGGTCCCTCGTGCGCGACGGCACCGACGGTCAGCCGCGGTTCCTCGGCGTGCTGGGCGATGAGCACACCGAGCGAGGCGGAGTACTCGAGCGCGCGACGCATGAGCAGCGGGTCGTAGACGCACTTGCCGTCGTCGGAGAACATCCGCACGCCCCCGACGCCGGCGGCCATCGTGCCCATCTCGGCGAGCTGCTTGCCCTCGAGTCCGACGGTGACGGCACCCACGGGGTGGACGTCGACGAGCCCGACCTCGCGGCCGCGGCGCCACACGTGGTCGGTGACGACCACCGAGTCGGCGACCGGATCGGTGTTGGCCATCGCGAACACCGCGGTGTACCCGCCGCGCGCCGCGGCAGCCGAGCCCGAATCGACGGTCTCGGTGTCCTCGCGGCCCGGTTCACGCAGGTGCGTGTGCAGGTCCACGAAGCCCGGGAGCACGATCTGCCCGGTGCCGTCGACGATCTCCGCGTCGGCGTCGGCCTCGAGGTCGGTGCCGATCGCGAGGATCTGCTCGTCGCCGAGCAGCACGTCGACCGGGTCGCCCTCGCCGTAGAGGCGGACGTTGCGGATGAGCACCTGCGGCGTCACCTGTGTCACTCCTGTTCCTGTGTCTCCCGGGTGGGAAGTGTGGGTCACGACAGGTTCCCTTCCGTGCCCACGAGCAGGCGGAAGAGCACCGCCATCCGCACGTGGACACCGTTGCTCACCTGCTGCAGCACAGCGCTCTGCGGGGCGTCGGCGACGGGGAAGCCGATCTCCATGCCGCGGAGCATCGGGCCGGGATGCAGGATCACGGCGTGCTCCGGCAGCAACGCCGCGCGCTTGGCGTTGAGCCCGTATCGGATCGAGTACTCGCGGGCGGACGGGAAGAACCCGCCGTTCATGCGCTCGGCCTGCACGCGCAGCATCATGACCGCGTCGAGGGTGGGCAGTTCGGCTTCGAGCGAATCGGCGACCGTCACCGGCCAGGTCTCCACACCCACCGGCAGCAGGGTGCGAGGAGCGACGAGCACGACCTCGGCGCCGAGCATGCTCAGCAGCAGCGCGTTCGACCGGGCAACGCGGCTGTGCAGCACGTCGCCGACGATGCCGATCCGGCGCCCTTCGATGGAGCCGAGACGCTGACGCAGGGTGAGCGCGTCGAGCAAGGCCTGGGTGGGATGTTCGTGGGTGCCGTCGCCGGCGTTGACCACGGCCGGTCCGGAGCCGGATTCGTTGGTCCACTGCGCGATCCGGTGTGCGGCACCGGAGGCGGAGTGACGGACCACCAGCGCGTCGGCGCCGGCGGCGTGCAGCGTCAGGGCGGTGTCGCGCAGCGATTCGCCCTTCTTCACCGACGAGCTGGACGCCGAGACGTTGATGACGTCGGCGCTCATCCACTTGCCGGCGACCTCGAAGGACACGCGGGTGCGGGTGGAGTTCTCGTAGAAGACGGTCATGATGGTGCGGCCGCGCAGCGTGGGGAGTTTGCGCACCTCACGCCCGAGCAGTGCCTGCTCGAACCGCTCGGCCTCGTCGAGAAGCCCCGTCGCGGAGTCCTTCGTCAGATCCGCGATGGTGAGCAGGTGTTTCACTGGGACTTGCCTCCGGAGATCTCGACGGCGTCGCGCCCGTCGTGTTCGGTCAGCAGTACGCGGACGTCCTCGCTGCGCGCGGTGGGCACGTTCTTGCCGACATAGTCGGCGCGCAGCGGCAGTTCGCGGTGGCCGCGGTCGACGAGGACCGCGAGTTGCACCGCGCGGGGTCGGCCGAGATCGCGCAGGGCGTCGAGCGCGGCGCGGACGGAGCGTCCCGAGAACAGGACGTCGTCGACGAGGACGACGAGGGTGTTGTCGACGCCGCCCTCGGGCACCGAGGTGCGCTCCAGCGGGCGGTGCGGCTTCGTGCGGAGGTCGTCGCGGTAGAGCGTGATGTCGAGCGAGCCGACCGGGACACGGACGCCGGCGAATTCCTCGATGCGGTCGGCGAGGCGCTGGGCGAGGGTGATCCCGCGGGTGGGGATGCCCAGGAGCACGACACGCGGTGCGTCCTCGGGGGTGTCGAGCGCGGTCTTCTCGATGATCTGGTGCGCGATGCGCGAGATCGTCCGGTGGACGTCGGCAGCGGAGAGCAGCTCACGCGCCGGCACGCCGGTACCGGAAGACGTAGTGGGGGTAGAAGCTGTGGACCCGTCCTCGGACACGGCCATGCAGCGACCTCCTTCTCCGCCTCACTGGACGGATCGTTAAAGGATGCCTGACAGTTGTCGAGCCTATCAGCGTCGACGTCCGCCCCGGCACGGATGACGGGTGAAGCGCAACACAGACCCCGGATGCGTGGACGGGCCCGGCGGGAAGACTCCCACCGGGCCCGCTCACGGTGCCTCGTGTCGTCGCTCACCCGAAGAGGGTGACGAATTCAGGACTCGTCCGAGCCCTGATCCTGCGACTCCTGCGCCGGCCGGACGAGGGTGGCAGCGGCAGCTGCACGCACCTGGTCGGCGACGGCGACGATCTGACCGAGCACCCCGTTGACGAAGGCCGGGGAATCGTCGGTGGACAGCTGCTTCGCCAGCTCGACCGCCTCGTCGACGGCCACCACGGGCGGCACGTCGGTCGCATGGAAGAGCTCCCACACCGCGATGCGCAGGATCGCGCGGTCGACGGCGGGAAGACGGTCCAACGTCCATTCGTGCAGGTGATCGGCGATCACCCGATCGGTCTCGTCGAGATTGTCGGCGACACCGCGGATGATGGTCTGCGCGTATGCCGGCACCGGCGCGACCTGGTCGTCGTCGATCGCGAGTTCGACGCGATCGGCGGCGAGGTCGACGGGATGCACGTCGCGGGCCTCCGCCTCGAAGAGCAGATCCACGGCCCGCTTGCGGGCCTTGTGGCGGGCCCCGAGCTTCTTCTGGTTACCGGACACTCAGGAATTCACTCGCCCGAGGTAGCTGCCGTCGCGGGAATCGACCTTGAGCTTGTCGCCGGTGTTGATGAACAGCGGGACCTGGATCTCGGCACCGGTCTCGAGGGTCGCAGGCTTGGTGCCACCGGTGGAGCGGTCGCCCTGCAGGCCCGGATCGGTGTGCTGGACGACGAGCTCGACCGTGACCGGGAGCTCGACGAACAGCGGAACGTCCTCGTGCGTCGCGACCTGCACGGGCATGTTCTCGAGGAGGAAGTTGGCGCTGTCGCCGAGCAGCTCGGGCGAGATGGTGATCTGGTCGTAGGTCTCGCCGTCCATGAAGACGTAGTCGGTGCCGTCGTTGTAGAGGTAGGTCATGTCGCGGCGATCGACGGTGGCGGTCTCGACCTTGACACCGGCATTCCAGGTCTTGTCGACGGTCTTGCCCGACGTCACATTCTTGAGCTTCGTGCGCACGAAGGCGGGGCCCTTGCCCGGCTTGACGTGCTGGAACTCGATGATCTGCCAGAGCTGTCCGTCGATTTTCAGAACGAGGCCGTTCTTGAAGTCACTGGTATCAGCCACTTGGTTCGTGTCTCCTAGGGTCGAGGAACCGCCCTCAAACGACGGTCAATGTCTTGTCGGTGAGCGTGAGCAACTCCGGAGTATGCTCCCGCACCACGAGCGTGTCTTCGATCCGCACGCCTCCGCGCCCCGAGAAGTACACACCCGGCTCGACGGTCACCGCCGCACCGGCGACAAGTGTACCGGTCGCCGCCGCGCCGATTCCGGGTGCTTCGTGGATCTCGAGCCCGACTCCGTGACCGAGCCCGTGCAGGAACAGGTCGGCGTAGCCCGCCTCGGCGATCACGGTGCGCGCCGCGGCGTCCACCGCGGCGCAGTCGACACCGGGGGCGAGCGCCTCGCGTCCGGCCTGCTGAGCGCGCAGGACCAGCTCGTACAGATCACGCTGCCAGTCCGCGACCCGGCCCAGCACGTAGGTGCGCGTCATGTCGGAGTGGTAGCCGCCGATCTGCGCCCCGAAGTCGAGTTTCACGAAGTCGCCCTCCGCCAGGACCGCGCCGGTCGGGCGATGGTGCGGGATCGCCGAATTGGCGCCCGCGGCGACGATCGTCTCGAAGGAGATGCCGTCGGCGCCGTGCTCGAACATGCGCCATTCGAGGTCGCGGGCGACCTCCTTCTCGGTTCGTCCCGGACGCAGGCCGCCCGCCGCGATGAGGTCCGCCAGTGCGCGATCGGCCGCACCGCACGCGTCGCGCAACAGACCGATCTCGTGTTCGTCCTTCACGGCCCGCAGCTGCTCGACGAGTCCGGGAGCGGGAACGAAGCGGACGGACACGCCGAGATCGTCCCACCGCGATCGTTCGTCGACCGTGACGACGTGGCTCTCGAATCCCCAACGCGCAGAACCGGTTCCGAACTCGGCGACGAGGTGCGCGGCCGACGACCGGGCGATCACGGCCCGCAGATCGGGGACCTGCTCCCCCACCTGCGTGACATAGCGGCCGTCGGTGCAGATGACGGTGCGCGTCTCGTTCTCGTCGTCCTCGGTCGAGACGATCAGCGCCGCGTTGGATCCCGTGAAGCCCGTGAGATAGCGGATACCGGTCAGATCGGTCACCAGCAGCGCATCGAGTTCGCGTTCGGCGAGCAGCGCACGCAGCGCTCGACGGCGGGAGGCGTGGTCGGCAGACATATCGCTCAACCTACCGCGATCACGGCTGTGGGACGGGACACACTGTCGGCTTCGCCACCCGTTACGCTGAGGTACATGAAACCCTGGTTGCTCCGCGGACTCGGGCTCGCCCTGGTCCACGTGGTCGTGCGCGTCCTGCTCGGTGCCGCTCTCATCCAGTGGCCGTTGCAGGGATCGGTACTGCGCTGGCTGGGCTTCGCCGTGGTGGTCGTCGCAGCGTTCGTCTGGGCCGGCCTCGACGGCATCCGCGACCACCGCGCCCATCCCGAACCCGACGAGGGCGACGACCTCACGATGCGCTGGCTCGCCGCCGGTGCGGTCACCGGACTCGTCGGCGGGGTCCTCACCTGGCTCGTCGACACCGTCACCCCGATCCCGGTGGGCGTGACCTCCCTGTTCTTCGAGATCACCTCCGGTGCCGCGTTCACCGTGCTCCTGGTGTTCCTGCCGGCGATGGCCGCGGTGACGCTGGGCCGGTTCTTCGCGCGCCGGAACGAGCGCAAGGCCGCCCGCGACGACGACTGGTCCGTCCACCACGAGCACCACGCGCCCGCAGGGGTCGCAGCGACCGCGTCCGCGGGTTCGGCGCCCGCGAACTCCGCACAGCAGGCCGATCCCGCCTGGCGCAGCGACGACTCGCCCACCGAGGTGTTCCCGAGGATCGATCCGAAGCAGTGACACCGCAACACTGAGACCGCAACACTGCTGAGCGTCCGCCCCGCATGCCGGGGGCGGGCGCTCAGTTTTCGGCGCGGTGACGGTCGGTACACGTAACCGACCTCGAGGAGCTGGCCATGACCGACACCACCGAGACGCTCGACCTGACTCCCGCGACCCGCCGCATGGAGCGCATCCTGGCAGGGATCGACGACGCCCACTTGGCGGGGCCCACACCGTGCTCCGAAATCTCCGTCGGTGCGCTCGTCGACCACGTGCTGGGCCTGTCGCTCGCCTTCACCGCCGCCGCGCGCAAGGACATCGGCCCGTACACCGACACTCCCCCGGAGCTCACGAGCGAACTGCCGCCGGACTGGCGGCGTCTCGTTCCCGATCGGCTCGGCGAACTTCGCGGAGCGTGGAGCGATCCCGCGGCCTGGGAGGGCATGACGCGTGCGGGCGGCCTCGACCTGCCCGCGCCGGTCGCCGGACTCGTCACGCTCGACGAACTCGTCGTCCACGGCTGGGACCTCGCCGTCGCCACGGGACAGCAGTACTCCTGCGAGCCCGACGAGATCGCCGCGTGTACCGCCTTCGCGGAGAGCATCACCGACGAGGAACGCGTCGCCGACGGGGGTGGCCTGTTCGGTCCGGCCGTCCGGGTGGGCGAGGACGCTCCGCCGCTGGAACGCCTGATCGGACTCACCGGGCGCGACCCGTCGTGGAGACCGCCCGCGTCGAACCGGACGGCCTGACTACGCGGAGGTCAGAGCAGGACGGTTCCCGCGTCGGCCTTGCCCTGGCGCGCGACCTCGGAGTAGGCCGCCGCGAGCAGGGTCGGGTCAGGCCCTTCGAGCCTGCCGGGCTTCGCGAGCCCGTCGAGGACGACGAACCGGAGCATGCCGGCACGGTTCTTCTTGTCGGTCTGCATGCCCTTGAGCAGATCGCCGAAGGCGTCGGGCTCGTAGGTGGTCGGCAGGCCGACGGATTCGAGGATCGCGCGGTGCCGGTCGGCGGTGGCGTCGTCGAGACGCCCGGCGAGCCGGCCCAACTCGGCGGCGAAGACCAGGCCCACCGACACGGCGGCGCCGTGACGCCAGCGGTACCGCTCGCGACGCTCGATGGCGTGGCCGAGCGTGTGACCGTAGTTGAGGATCTCGCGCAGGCTCGACTCCTTGAGGTCGGCCGCGACCACCTTCGCCTTGACCTCCACCGAGCGCCGGATGAGCTCGGGCAGCACCGTCCCGGCGGGATCGAGCGCGGCCTCGGGGTTCTCCTCGATCAGGTCGAGGATCACCGGATCGGCGATGAAGCCGGTCTTGATCACCTCGGCGAGGCCGGCCACGATCTCGTTGCGCGGCACCGTCTCGAGGGTCGCGAGGTCGACGAAGACCGCCGACGGCTCGTGGAACGACCCGACGAGGTTCTTGCCCGCCTCGGTGTTGATGCCGGTCTTGCCGCCCACGGCGGCGTCGACCATCGCCAGCAGCGTGGTGGGGATGTGGTAGACCCGCACACCACGCATCCACGTCGCGGCCACGAAGCCCGCGAGATCGGTGGCGGCACCGCCGCCGAGGCTGATGACGGCGTCCGAGCGGGTCAGGCCGATGCGGCCGAGCACCTCCCAGCAGAATCCGGCGACGGCGAGCTCCTTACCGTCCTCGGCGTCGGGGATCTCGATGCGGTGGGCGTCGATGCCGGTCTCGGCGAGAGCCTCCCGCACGGCCTCGGCCGTCGCGGTGAGCGTCGGCTGGTGGAAGATCGCGACGGTCCGCGTGCCGGACAGTTCTTCGACGACGTCGCCGAGCAGTCCCCGGCCGATGATCACCGGATAGGGCTGGGCGGTCTCGACGTCGATGCGTACCGGTTCGGTCACGGTGTGGGGCTCCGATCCTCGCTGATGGTCTGGCTGGTGGCGGCGTCCGCCGCTTCGAGTTTGGCGAGCACCTGCTGGACGACCCGCCCGGGGCTCCGGCCGTCGGTGCGCACCCGGATGGTCGCCGCCTGCCGGTACAGCGGGCGGCGGCGACGCATGAGGTCGCGGTACTTCTGGGCCGGATCACCGCCGGCCAGCAACGGCCTGGTTCCGGCGGCGCCGACCGCGCCGGTGCGACGCAGTCCTTCCGCCACGCTGATCTCGAGATAGACGACGGTGTGGCCGGCCAGTCGCGCGCGGGTGCGCTCCGAGAGGATCGCTCCCCCGCCCAGCGACACCACTCCGTCGTGGGTGTCGAGGGCCCGCGCGACGACCTCCTCCTCGATCTCCCGGAAGGCCGGTTCGCCGTCCTGGGAGAAGATCTCGGGGATGGTCCGGCCGGTCACACGCTCGATCTCGGCGTCGGTGTCGAGCAACAGCAGTTCGAGTGCGTTCGCGACCCGACGTCCGATCGTCGACTTGCCCGCTCCCGGCGGGCCGATGAGTACCAGGCGAGGCGACATGAGATCACCGCGGCGGCCGCGCCGCGATGCCCTTCAGGTAGTGGTCGATGTTGCTCACGGTCTCGGCGAGCGAGTCGCCGCCGAACTTCTCGAGGGCGGCCTGCGCGACGACGAGGGCGACCATCGCCTCGGCGACGACACCCGCTGCGGGCACCGCGCACACGTCGGAGCGCTGGTGGATCGCGACGGCCTCGTCGCCGGTGGTCATGTCGACCGTCGACAGCGCACGCGGGACGGTCGAGATCGGCTTCATCGCCGCCCGCACGCGCAGGGCCTCACCGTTGGTCATGCCGCCTTCGATGCCGCCGGCACGGTTGCTCGAACGGAGCACACCGTCGGGGCCGGGCTTCATCTCGTCGTGGGCGGCGCTGCCGCGTCGGCGCGCGGTCTCGAAGCCGTCGCCGACCTCGACACCCTTGATGGCCTGGATTCCCATGAGGGCCGCGGCCAGTCGCGCATCGAGGCGATCGGCACCGCTGACGAACGAACCGAGGCCCACGGGCAGACCGTGCACCACGACCTCGACGATCCCGCCGAGGGTGTCACCGTCGCGCTTCGCGGCCTCGATCTCGGCGATCATGGATTCCTCGGCGGCCTTGTCGTAGGCGCGCACGGGGCTCGCGTCGATCGCGGCGAGATCGTCGGCACCGGGTTCGGGGCCGACATAGGGATCGGATGCGCCGATGGAGATGACGTGCGAGACGACCTCGGCGCCGAACGCCTGGCGCAGGAAGTTCCGGGCGACGGTGCCGGCCGCCACGCGTGCTGCGGTCTCCCGGGCGCTGGCACGCTCGAGGACGGGACGCGCGTCGTCGAAGCCGTACTTGAGCATGCCCGCGAAGTCGGCGTGGCCGGGGCGGGGACGGGTCAGCGGCGCGTTGCGCGCCTGGCCTTCGAGCAGTTCGGCATCGACCGGGTCGGCGGCCATGATGGTCTCCCACTTGGGCCACTCGGTGTTGCCGATCTCGATCGCGATCGGGCCGCCCAGGGTGCGTCCGTGCCGGACGCCACCGATCACGGTGACCTTGTCGGCCTCGAACTTCATGCGTGCGCCGCGGCCGTAGCCCAGTCGCCGTCGCGCGAGTTGCTCCGAGATGTCGTTCGACGTCACCTCGACTCCGGCGACCATCCCCTCGAGCATCGCGACGAGGGCGGGACCATGGGATTCTCCAGCAGTTATCCAACGCAGCACACGTCCATCCTTCCATGTTCGTCCGCCACCTCGACATGCCGCCCCTGGTCAACCCGTCGAGATCGCCGCCAGTGCCGCGGCGGCGCACATCGACGGTCCGTGCGGAAGCACGCGCGGAGCGGCACGCGCTCCCCCGCGGCCGGCCTCCCGGAGCCGCAGAAACAGGGCCGCACCTGCGGTGAGGACGGATGGGAGCAGTGCACCGAGGAGCACCGCCGAGGGGCCGGCGAGTCCGGTGACGGCCCCGAGACCGAGGGCGAGTTTGACATCACCCGCACCCACCGACCGCGGCACCACGAGGTGGGTGATCAACAACGGTGCCGCGAGCAGAAGTGCACCGGCGAACGCCGCCCGGCCGTGCCCCGTCGCCGCGGCCACGCCGAGGATCGTGCCCGCTCCCCCGAGCGTCAGCACGTTCGGCAGACGCCGCACGAGCAGGTCCACGGCGCTCAGGCACACGCACCACCATCCGAACATCGCTGCTCCGACGACCGCGGCACCTGTGGTGATCGAGACCGCGACGAGTGCGGCTGCCGCGCATGCCGCCTCGCACAGACCCGGCGGTGGCCGACGACCGGCCATTCCTCCCGCCACCACGCGCACGATCGCTCCCACGCCCACACCGAGGACCACCGTCGCGAGCACACCCACCGTTTCCCCTGTCACGACCCGGAGCATCCCCCATCCGCACTCGCCGGCATGGTGTTCGCGCGGTGTCCGGCCCGGCCCTGTGGACAGGCACACCTCCTGTGGACAAAGCCGCACGGTGCGTCGATCGTCCTGCGAGGATTGCCGGAGTCTGTCGGTTCCGGTCGGAAGGTTCTGGTCGAATGGAGATTTCGTCGCTGCTCGAACACGTGGGCACGGCCATCGACGTCGTCGGAGTCGGCGTCATGGTGATCGGCGCGTTGGCGGCGACGTGGATCGCGGCGACCGCCCGGCGGGGCGGGCCGGGTTCGGAGATCTACGAGCCGTACCGGCGCAATCTCGGCCGGTCGATCCTGCTCGGCCTCGAATTCCTGGTCGCCGCCGACATCATCAAGACCGTCGCCGTCACGCCGACCTTCACATCGGTGGGTGTGCTGGCGGTCATCGTGCTCATCCGCACCTTCCTGAGCTGGTCGCTACAGCTGGAGATCGACGGCCGGTGGCCGTGGCAGCGTTCGGTTCCCGAGTCCGAAACGACGACCGGCACGACACCGGTTACCTGAGCGAGCCCCGGAGTTCGTCGCGCCGGCGCAGGAGATGGGCGCGTTCGATCGTGTTCTCCGTGCGCGCGGCGGCGGTGGCGTATGCCTCGCTCGCCTCGGTGATCCGGCCGAGGCGGGCGAGCAGGTCGGCTCGGACGGCGTGGAAGACGTGGTACGGCTCGAGGTCGAGGCGGTCGACGATCCCGAGAGCGACTGCGGGACCCTCCATTTCGGCGAGTGCGACGGCCCGGTGCAACGCGACGACCGGGGTGGGGTCCGCGGCCATCAGCAGGTCGTAGAGCGCGACGACCTGCACCCAATCGGTGTCCTCGAAGGTGGGCGCGTCCGCGTGCACTGCGGCGATCGCGGCCTGGATCTGATAGGGCCCCGGCCTGTTCCAGCGCAGGGTGCGCCGCACGAGCGCATGCCCTTCGTCGATCAGCGCGCGGTCCCACCGCGAGCGGTCCTGGTCTGCGAGCAGGACGAGTTCGCCGCCGGGTCCCGTACGCGCCGGGCGCCGGGATTCACCGAGGAGCATCAGGGCGAGAAGTCCCGTGGTCTCGGGATCGCCGGGAACGAGCCCGGCCAGCACGCGGGCCAGCCGCACCGCCTCGGCACACAGGTCCGTGTCGGCGAGTTCGGGTCCGGTGCTCGCCGTGTGGCCCTCGGTGTACACGAGATAGAGCACGGACCGCACCGCGCCGAGGCGTTCGGGAAACTCGTCCGGAGACGGGATACGGAACGGGATGCGCGCGTCGCGGATCTTCCGCTTGGCGCAGGAGATCCGTTGCCCCATCGTCGCTTCCGGAACGAGGAAGGCCCGGGCGATCTGCGCGGTGGTGAGCCCGCCGAGCAGCCGCAATGTCAACGCGACTCGCGACGCAGGCGCGAGCGCCGGGTGACAACAGGTGAAGATCAGACGGAGGCGATCGTCGGGGATTTCGGGCGAGTCGACCGCCTCGGGGTCGAACGCGACGCCGGATGCCGGGTGGAGCAGGTCCGCCTCGGCGTGCTTGACCGAGCGTGCGGCCTCCCGCCTCGCCCTGTCGATCGCCCGGCGACGGGCAGTGGTGATGATCCACCCGGCCGGGCTCGGCGGGATCCCCTCCCCGGGCCACCGTTCGACGGCGATCGAGAAGGCGTCCTGCACCGCGTCCTCAGCGGCGTCGATGTCACCGAGGACGCGGGTGAGCACGGCGACCGCCCGGCCGTATTCCTCACGGAAGACACGTGCGATGTCGGCGGCGGAGGGCGCGGTCATCGAGGTGTGCACGTCATCCGGCGCAGGATCCGAACGCCAGGGGCCGCACCTCGATGGGCAGTGTGGTGGCGTCGGCGAGACCGCGCGCCCACTTCAGCGCCTCGTCCAGGTCGGGCACGTCGATGACGTCGAAACCGCCGAGATGCTCCTTGCCCTCGATGTACGGACCGTCGGTGGTCACCGTGCGCCCCTCGTCCGTGCGCACGACCGTCGCCGTGTCCGGTGGATGCAGGCCGCCGGAGAACACCCAGATCCCGGCCTCCCGGATCTCGTTCTGCCACGCCTCGACCCTCTTCATGATCGGTTCGAGGAACTCCGCTGACGGCGGTTCGCCGTCGGGCTGGTAGATGCTCAGCAGGTACTGCGCCATGTCGGGGTCCTTCCCCTCGGCGGCCGGCGGTTCCGGCCTCTCACCCTCTACACGAACGGTAGGGCGCCGATTCGACACCTGCGCGGAGAAATCCGCTGCCCACCCGCTCAGGCATCGCGGGTGGACAGCGGACGGTGTCGGGTGCGGCTACTGCGCGACGAGTTCGAGGATGGTGGCGTTGGCCTGACCGCCGCCCTCGCACATGGTCTGCAGGCCGTACCGGAGGTTGTTGCGGCGCATGTGGAAGATCATGTCGGTGAGGATGCGGGCACCGGAACCACCGAGCGGGTGACCGAGGGCGATCGCACCACCGTTGGGGTTGAGCTTGTCCTCGGGTGCGCCGATCTCCTTCTGCCACGCCATGGGCACCGGAGCGAACGCCTCGTTGACCTCGAAGACGCCGATCTCGTCGACGGACAGGCCGGACTTCGCGAGCGCCTTCTCCGTCGCCGGGATGGGTGCGGTGAGCATGATGACCGGGTCGGAGCCGGTCACGACGGCAGTGTGGATCTTCGCGAGCGGGGTGAGACCGTGCTTCGCCGCGGCCTCCTCGCTCATGATGAGCAGTGCGGCGGACCCGTCGGAGATCTGCGAGGAGTTCCCGGCGTGGATGACGCCGTCCTCCTTGAAGACGGTCTTCAGGCCGGCGAGCTTCTCGACGGTGGTGCCGCGACGAATGCCCTCGTCCTGGGAGACCACAGTTCCGTCCGGGGTGGTGACCGGCACGATCTGGTCGGCGAACAGCCCAGCGTCCTGGGCGGCGGCGGCGCGTTCGTGCGAGCGCGCGGAGAAGGCGTCCACATCGGTGCGGCTCAGGCCCCACTTCTCGGCGATCATCTCGGCACCGATGCCCTGGTTCGGCCGCACCCCGTCGTACCGCTCGAGAAAGGCCTCGGGGTAGGGCGACCCGCCCACCGAGGTCGAGGTGCCCATGGGCACCCGCGACATCACCTCGACGCCACCGGCGACGACGACGTCGTAGTGTCCCGCTTCGACGCTCGCGATCGCGAAGTTCAGCGCCTGCTGGCTCGAGCCGCACTGCCGGTCGATGGTCACGCCGGGCACGGACTCCGGCCAGCCCGCCGTGAGCACCGCGGTGCGGGCGATGTCGATGGCCTGCTCGCCGGCCTGCTGCACGCAACCCCAGATGACGTCCTCGACGACCGACGGATCGATGCCGGCGCGCTCGACCAGCGCGTTCAGGACCACGGCGGACAGCTGTGCCGGGTGCACGCCGGACAGACCGCCGTTCCTCCTGCCGACAGGCGTACGCACGGCCTGGACGATCACTGCACTCATGTTTGCTCCTTCTCGACCCGCAGGCGACAGCGGTGACGGCCGTCACGGCCGTCGGACGGGTCCGACACTACTTCGCGAAGGGGCCGGAAAGTGCTTGCGGACCATTCTTGTTCGGTATCGGACCCCTCACCCGTATCTATGGATCAGGAGCGCGCGAATTCTCAGGCCGGGCGCGGAGAATTCAGGTCGAGTCCGACGGCGCGCGCCATCTCCGCGCGCGGGGCGGGAAGACCCGTGAACTGCTCGACCTGCCCGAAGGCCTGGTTCAACAGCATGTGCAGACCGCTGACGACGCGGACGCCGCGCGCCTCGGCCGCTGCCGCCAGCGGCGTGGGCCAAGGGTCGTAGATCGCGTCGAGGATGCACGGGGCCTGTGCGAGAGCTTCCGCGTACGGCGCCGCCGCGGGTGCGGGCACGGTGCTCACGAGCGCTCCGGCCTCGGCGCAGACCCGGCCGAGTTCGGGTGCGTCGAACGACAGCCATCGGGCCTCGATGTCGTCGTCGAGACAATCGAACGTCGCTCGGGCCTTCTCCTCGGACCGAGCGACCACGGTCACCGAGCGCACACCGAGGTCGGTGAGACCGACGAGCGCCGGCCGCGCGGTACCACCCGAGCCCACGACGACCGCCGTCGCGTCGGACAGATCACCGACGCCGGCCGAGCGCAGTGCTCCGGACACGCCGTCGACGTCGGTGCAATCGGCACGCCACCCGTTCTCGATGCGCACGAGGGTGTTCGCCGAGCCGATCCTCACGGCCCGCTCAGTGCGTTCGGTGGCGAACTCGAGCGCCGCGAACTTGCCGGGCATCGTCACCGACAGACCGACCCATTCCTCACCGAGTGAGGACACGAGTCCCGGTAGTTGTTCACCGGTGCATTCGATGCGTTCGTAGGTCCACTCGGCGAGCCCGAGGGCCCGGTACGCCGCGAGATGCAACAGGGGCGACTTCGAGTGCGCGATGGGTTTCCCGAGGACCGCCGCCTTCCGGACACCCGACTTCGGATCAGCGGCCACTGTCGAGGATCCCGCTCGCGAGTGCCAGTTCGGTGTTCTGCAGGTGCTCCTCGTAGGAGTTCGCGAAGAGCGTGGTGCCCTTGTCGTCGATCGTCACGAAGTAGATCCATTCCCCCGGTTCCGGGTTCTCCATCGCCTGCAGCGCGCCGATGCTCGGTGACGAGATGGGCGTCGCCGGAAGACCGACCATGGCGTAGGTGTTCCAGGGGGTCACCCGCGCGCGGTCGGCGTCGGTGGTCGCGAGTTCGGTCTCGTCGAGCTCGTAGTTGACGGTCGAATCGAACTGGAGCATCTGGTCGATGTCGAGGCGGTTGAGGATCACGCGCGCGACCTTCGCGAAATCCTGTGGCAGCGCCTCGCGTTCGACGAGCGATGCGGAGATGAGCATCTCGTACGGGGTCAGCCCCACCCGTGCGGCCGCGTCGGTGATCCCCGTCGCGTCGTAGCTCGCAGCGCTTTCCGACACCAGGCGGGCAAGGATCTCGACGGGTTCGGCCGTCGGATCGAAATCCCAGCTGCCCGCGGCGATGAGGCCTTCGAGCTGCCGCCTGCGGTCGGGCACGTTCGCCACCGCGTCGCGCGCCCATTCCGGAACGCCGAGTGCCTGCAGGTCCGGGGTGGCACCGGCCGCGTCGAGTTCCTCGTAGGTGACGCAGTTCTCGGCGGCCGGATCGCCGTGGCAGCTCGCCTCCGCGATGAGTGTGTAGATGCCCTTGCGGACGGCACCGGTGTTGACGTCGCGGATGTCGTGGAGCTGACGTCCCTCGGAGATCACGAGCGCACCGACCCGGCTGGCCGGGTCGACGAGCGCGGCGACGGCGTCGACGGCCGGGATGTTCGTGGCCACCTGGTAGAAGCCGGGCTGCAGCGAGTTCATCCCCGAGTTCTGCACGGCCGCTTCGTAGAAGGCGGCGGAGCTCGCGACGACTCCCTTGTCGACGAACTCGCTGCCGATCTCCCCGGCGGTCTCACCCGGGTTGACCTGGACGACGACGGCGGGTCCGGGAGGTCCGGTGAAGTCCGGCGGAAGGTTCGTGCCGAGAAACCGGTCGTAGGCGAGATAACCGCCGCCCACGACGACGAGCAGGAGCACCGCGGCGGCGAGTGCGCCCACGACCCGTCCGCGTTTCTTGCGCCCGCTCGCCTTCGGATCGCGGCGTGCAGCGCGTTCCGAACCACCGACCGCGACGGGGACCGCACGTTGCTCGGCGGTGATCTCCTCCGCTGCGACCGCGTCGTCGGCGGGGTCGTCGTCGCGGTAGGCGTCACGGTTCGCGTCGCGTGCGGCGTAGGAGTATCCGCCCGGGTACTCGTCGTCGAGATGTCCACCCTCGGGGTGATCGGCCGGAGCGTATCCGGGATCGGTGTCGGTCGATCCGTCCTGCTCGTACCCGGCTCCTGCGTAGCCCCCGTCGCCGTAGCCCTGCTCGGCATAGCCCTGCTCGGCATAGCCCTGCTCGGCATAGCCCTGCTCGGCGTACCCCTGCTCGGCGTACCCCTGGTCCGCATAACCCTGTTCGGCGTAACCCTGTTCCGGGTGACCGGGCGGCGGGCCGTCGAACACACCCGGCTCGAAGTTCAGGACCGTGGTCTCGTGATCGTCCGGATCGGGTCGACGGGCCTCCGGGGTCTCACCCGGGGCGCCCTCGTACGCACCACCGCCGTACGGGTCGTGCCCGTACGCATCGTGACCCCGGGGGTCGGATACGTACGGATCGTCGTACCGGTACCGCGGGTCCGATCGATACGGATCCTCTGCTCCCGCGCGATACGGATCGTCTGCTCCGGTGCGATCGACCGGAGGTTGCGCGTACCCACCGGCATAGGGATCCGCGAACAGATCCTCCCGTGCGTTCTCCGAATGGTCGTCGTGTCGTCCGTGCCGGCTCACCGGCTGCCCCCCGCGTCACGCCCCGACTCGTTCACTACCGAACTCCGCTCGTCCAACCAACCCTGCAAGATGGCCACGGCGGCAGCCTGGTCGATGACCGGCCGCGCACCTCGCGCACTCACCCCGCTCTCGCGGAGGGCGCGCGCCGCAGTGACCGTCGTGAAGCGTTCGTCGGCCAGGCGCACGGGAACGTCGGGTAGGGCACGGCGAAGTCGGCGCGCGAAATCGCTCGCCAGTTTCGCAGCCTTGCCGGGCTCACCGCGCAGTGTCTGCGGCAGCCCGACGATAACCTCAACAGCCTCGTATTCCCTAACGATCTCGACGATGCGCCGGATATCGGGTGCGTCGGGTCCGCGTTCCTTGGACCGCGGCACCGTCTCGACCGGGGTGGCGAGGATGCCGTCGGGGTCGCTGGAGGCGACCCCGATCCGGACGCTGCCGACGTCGACTGCGATGCGGCGACCACGGCCGGGATCGTCCACTCCGGGACGATCGGGGCGCGGCGGTTCGGCCACGCTCAGCCGGCCAGCTCGCTCAGGCGGGCACGGAAGGCATCGAGTGCGGCCGGGATACCGGCCGGATCCGACCCTGCACCCTGCGCCATGTCGGGCTTGCCGCCACCGCGACCACCGATCGCGGGACCGAAGCTCGCAACGAGGTCGCCTGCCTTGATGCCCTTCTCCTGCGCTGCCTTGGTGGTGGCGACGACGAAGGGCACCTTGCCGCCGGCGTTGCCGAGCAGCAGCACCACGGCGGGCTCGGTGCCGAGCCGGCCACGGACGTCGGATGCGAGTGTGCGCAGGTCGTTGCCGGCGACACCCTCAGGGGCGGCCTCGGCCACGACGAGCACGTCACCGACGCGCTGCGCCTTGCCCACGTACGTTCCGGCTGCGGCGGCGACGT
Source organism: Rhodococcus sp. BUPNP1 (assembly GCF_002215235.1). NCBI lineage: Bacteria > Bacillati > Actinomycetota > Actinomycetes > Mycobacteriales > Nocardiaceae > Rhodococcus > Rhodococcus sp. BUPNP1. Next base: position 14,614 of record NZ_NERM01000014.1, on the reverse strand, counting down.
TCGCGGCGCGGGTCTTCTCGAGTTCCTTCTCGGCGGCCTTGAGCCGGTCGAGCAGGGCCTCGACACGTCCGGGCACCTCCTCGGAGGGAACCCTCAGGGTCGAGGACAGGCCCGCGAGCAGCGCGCGTTCCTTCGCCAGGTGGCGGTAGGAGTCGAGACCGACGTACGCCTCGACGCGGCGGATACCGGAACCGACGGACTGCTCACCGAGGAGCGTGACGGTGCCGACGTGCGAGGAGTGCTGCACGTGCGTGCCACCGCACAGCTCCATCGAGAACGGCCCACCGATCTCGACGACGCGGACCTCGTCGCCGTAGTTCTCGCCGAACAGGGCCATCGCACCCATCTTCTTGGCCTTGTCGAGGTCGGTGACGAAGGTGTTGACGGGATAGTTCGCCGCGACGGCCTCGTTGGTGACGGCCTCGATGTCCTGCTTCTGCTGCTCGGACAGGGCGCCGGGCCACGAGAAGTCGAAGCGCAGGTAGCCGGGCTTGTTGAGCGAACCGGCCTGCACGGCGTTGGGGCCGAGCACCTCGCGCAGCGCGGCGTGGACCAGGTGGGTGCCGGAGTGGCCCTGGGTGGCGCCCTTGCGCCACTCGGGATCGACCTGCACGAGGACGGCGTCGCCTTCGACGACCTGACCCTCGAGCACCGTGACCTTGTGCGTCCACAGCTGCTTGGCGATCTTCTGGACGTCGTCGACCTTGATCTTCAGGCCGGGGCCGGTGATGGTGCCGATGTCGGCGATCTGACCGCCGGACTCCGCGTAGAGGGGGCTGCGGTCGAGGATGAGCTCGACCTGCTGGCCCGCGCTCGCCGCGTGCAGGCGCTCGCCACCGGTGATGACGGCGAGCACGTGCGCCTCGGTCACCAGCTCGCTGAAGCCGGTGAACTCGGTGGGACCGCGGTCGAGGAGTTCCTTGTAGACGGTCAGGTCGGCGTGGGCGTGCTTGCGGGCGCGGGCGTCGTCCTTGGCGCGCTGGCGCTGCTCGGCCATCAGCGACCGGAAGCCCTCCTCGTCGACGGTCAGGCCCGCCTCGGCCGCCATCTCGAGGGTGAGATCGATCGGGAATCCGTAGGTGTCGTGGAGGGTGAACGCCTCGGTGCCACCGAGCACGTTGCTGCCCTGCGACTTCACGGTCTCGACGGCGCCTTCGAACAGCTTGCTGCCGGTACCGAGGGTCTTGAGGAAGGCCGTCTCCTCGCCCACCGCGACGGTCTCGATGCGCGAGAAGTCGGTGTCGAGTTCGGGATAGGACGGGGCCATGGTGTCGCGCACGACCGCCATGAACTCGCGCATGGTGGGCTTGTCGGCGCCGAGCAGACGCGCCGAGCGCACGATGCGGCGGAGCAGACGGCGCAGCACGTAGCCGCGGCCGTCGTTGCCGGGGTTGACGCCGTCGACGATGAGCATCGCCGCGGTGCGGGCGTGGTCGGCGATGACGCGGAAACGCACGTCGTCGTCGTGCTTCGCACCGTAGACGGCGCCGGTGAGTTCGGCGGCCTTGTCGATCACCGGGCGCAGCAGGTCGGTCTCGTAGACGTTCTCGACGCCCTGGAGCAGGAAGGCGACGCGCTCGACACCCATGCCGGTGTCGATGTTCTTCTTCGGCAGCGGGCCGAGGATCGGGTAGTCGTCCTTCGCACCGCCCTCACCGCGCTCGTTCTGCATGAACACGAGATTCCAGATCTCGATGTAGCGGTCCTCGTCGGCCTCGGGGCCGCCTTCGACGCCGTAGGCGGGGCCGCGGTCGTAGAAGATCTCGGAGCACGGGCCGCACGGTCCAGGGATGCCCATCGACCAGTAGTTGTCCTTCATGCCGCGACGCTGGATGCGTTCCTCGGGCACGCCGACCTTGTCGCGCCAGATCGAGAACGCCTCGTCGTCGTCGAGATAGACCGTCGCCCACAGCTTCTCGGGATCGATGCCGTAGCCGCCGTCCTCGACGGAGCCGGTGAGCAGCGACCACGCGAAGGTGATGGCCTCTTCCTTGAAGTAGTCGCCGAACGAGAAGTTGCCGGCCATCTGGAAGAAGGTGTTGTGGCGGGTGGTCTTGCCGACCTCCTCGATGTCGAGGGTGCGCACACACTTCTGCACCGACGTGGCGCGGGTGTAGGGCGGGGTCTGCTGACCGAGGAAGTAGGGCACGAAGGGGACCATGCCGGCGTTGACGAACAGCAGGTTGGGATCGGCGAGGATCAGCGACGCGCTGGGCACCTCGGTGTGTCCCGCCTTCACGAAGTGATCGAGAAAGCGCCTGCGGATCTCGTGGGTCTGCACGTCGATGGTCCTTTGTGGTCTGGCGATGGTGTGAACTACCCGGGACGGGCGGTCGATCCTGTCGATCGGCCGTTCTTCAGCTTATCGCGCCGCCCGAAGTGGCCTCGGTACGGCGCCGTGAGTACTCGGCGTCACCGCTCACCGCGCACGATGCGGCGCAGCTTGGGCAGGCGGGCCGACAGCTCCCGCTCCACGCCGCGGCCGGTCGGCTCGTAGTAGTCGACGCCGACCAGCTCGTTCGGGGCGTACTGCTGCGCGAGCACGCCGTCCGGGTGCGCGTGCGGGAACTTGTAGCCGATCGCGTTGCCGAGCTTCTGCGCGCCCTGGTAGTGCCCGTCGCGCAGGTGCGCGGGTACCGGACCGGCCTTGCCGGCCCTCACGTCGGCGATCGCGGCGCCGAGGGCGGCGGTGACCGATCCCGACTTGGGGGCGGTGGCGATGTGGATGGTGGCCTGGGCGAGTGCGAGCTGGGCTTCGGGCATCCCGACCTGCTGCACGACCTGCGCGGCGGCGACCGCCGTCTGCAGAGCGGTGGGATCGGCCATGCCCACCTCCTCGCTGGCCTGGATCATCAGGCGACGGGCGATGAAGCGCGGGTCCTCCCCCGCGACGATCATCCGTGCCAGATAGTGCAGGGCTGCGTCGACGTCGGAGCCGCGCAGCGACTTGATGAAGGCGCTCGCGACGTCGAAGTGCTGGTCGCCGTCGCGGTCGTAGCGGACGGCGGCCTCGTCGATGCTCGACTCCACGGTCGCGAGGTCGATGACGGCCGCGTCGCCACCGGAGACGGCGAGCGCGGTGTCGGCGGAGGCCTCGAGCGCCGTCAGGGCGCGGCGGGCGTCGCCGCCGGCGAGCCGGACGAGGTGGTCGAGGGCGTCGTCGTCGATCTCGACCGCACCGGCGAGTCCACGGGCGTCGGTGCGCGCGCGTTCGAGCAGGGCCCGGATGTCGTCCGGCCCGAGCGGCTGCAACTGGAGCACCAGCGAGCGCGACAGCAGCGGGGCGACCACCGAGAACGACGGGTTCTCGGTCGTCGCGGCGACGAGCAGCACGATGCGGTTCTCGACCGCGGCGAGCAGCGCGTCCTGCTGGGTCTTCGAGAAGCGGTGGACCTCGTCGATGAACAGCACGGTCTGTTCGCCGTGGGTGAGGCGCCGGCGTGCCAGATCGATGACGGCACGCACGTCCTTGACGCCCGCCGACAGGGCGGACAACGCTTCGAACCGGCGTCCGGTGGCCCCGGAGATCAGCGAGGCCAGGGTCGTCTTCCCGGTACCGGGCGGACCGTAGAGCACGACGGAGGCCGCACCCGATCCCTCGACGAGCCGCCGCAGCGGCGCTCCCGGTTCGAGCAGGTGCTGTTGTCCGACCACCTCGTCGAGACTCGCCGGTCGCATGCGCGCAGCGAGGGGCGCGTTCGCGCCGCCGGCCGCGACGGGTTGCCGGCGGACCTGCGGTTCGTCCTCGGGTTCCGGTTCGCGTGGCGCCTCGAACAGGGCGTCCGGTTCGGCAGACGGGTCGTTCGCCCCGAAAAGATCACTCACACATCCGACGCTACAAGCTCGCGCCGACGCCCGGTCGACGGCGGTGTTCGTCGTTCGTATGGACGGATGACCGACCGTGTGGTCGGATCTTGGTCGTGGCCACGACACCGTCCGCCGATCATGTGTCCCGCCGCGCCGTGCTCCGGTCGTCGATCCTCGCCGCCGGTGTTGCGGCCTTAGCCTCGACCACGCAGCACGCGCAGGCGTCCCCCGCCGTCTTCGCGCACGGCGTCGCGTCGGGAGATCCGTTGCCCGACGCGGTGATCCTGTGGACGCGGGTGACACCCTCGCCGGAGGCGACACCCGGCTCGGGTGCGGGACCGGACGTCCCGGTCACCTGGGAGCTCGCCCGCAGCAGCAGCTTCGACGCGGTGGTCGCAAGCGGGACCGCGACGGCGAGTTCCGTCTCCGACCACACGGTCAAGGTCGACGCCCGCGGGCTCGCACCGGGAACGACCTACTTCTATCGATTCCGCGCCGGCGGCGCCGTCTCCCTGACCGGCAGGACGTCCACCGCCCCCTCGCACGACGCTGCGGTCGGACGCCTGCGCTTCGGGGTCGTGTCGTGCGCCGACTGGGAGGGCGGCTTCTTCTCCTCCTACCGCCACCTCGCTGCACGCGACGATCTCGACGCCGTGATGCACCTCGGCGACTATCTGTACGAATACGCGGCGGGGAAGTTCCCCGTCGCCGGCGGCCGGGGCGTCCGGACGCACGAGCCCGCCCACGAGATCGTGAGTCTCGCCGACTACCGCATCCGGCACGCGCAGTACAAGACCGACCCGAACCTGCAGGCACTGCACGCGAAGGTGCCGTGGATCGTGATCTGGGACGACCACGAGGCGGCGAACGACGCGTGGGCGGGAGGGGCGGAGAACCACGATCCGCTCGTCGAGGGCGACTGGGCCTCCCGCAAGGCCGCATCGGTGCAGGCCTACGACGAGTGGATGCCCGTGCGTCCGAACGGCGGCCGATTCTACCGGCGTCTGCGGTACGGACAGCTCGCCGAACTGTCGATGCTGGATCTGCGGAGCTACCGTTCCCGGCAGGTCCTCGCAGTCGGACGGCAGGTCGACGATCCGGGTCGCACGATGACCGGACGGGACCAGATGGAGTGGCTCACCGCCGGCCTGACGACCTCCCCCACCCGATGGCAGTTGATCGGCAATTCGGTGATGTTCTCGCCGATCGTGTTGCCGCCCCTCGATCCGCGGACCACCGGAGCACTGACCGAACTCGTCGGAGTGCCGGCCGGAGGTGTGCCCTTCAACACCGATCAGTGGGACGGCTACACCGCCGACCGCCGGCGGTTGATGGACACCATCACGGCGGCGGGACTGCGCAACGTCGTCTTCCTCACCGGCGACATCCACACCTCCTGGGCGATGGACGTCCCGGTGGACGCCGCCGACTATCCGGGTGCGGGCACCGTCGCCACGGAGTTCGTGGTTCCGTCGGTGACGTCGGCGAACATCGACGAGTTGCTCGGCGTGCCCCCGCGTAGCCTGTCTCCCGCGCTGGAGGCGACGGCGACCGCGGCCAACCGGCACGTGCGGTTCGTCGAACTGGATTCGCACGGTTACGGCGTACTCGACGTGACTCCCGAGGCGACACAGATGGAGTGGTTCTTCATCGGCGACCGCACGGATCCGAACACGGCCGCGCGTCGCGTCGCGGGATACCGGGTGGCCGACGGCGCGACGAGGATCGAGCCCGCCGCTCCGCTGGTGTAGACGCCGGTCGGCGCCTGCCGGATCGACCGCGCTAGCCGGCGGCGCGGTCCTCGAGGTGGGCGAGCACGTCGCGGGCGTGTGCGGCGACGTCGTCGTGGCATGTCGCGGTGGCGAACTCGGCGAGCAGCGACCAGCGGGCGCGGAGCGCGGGGATGCGCGGCACCGACAGTCCGTGTTCGCGTACCGAGGCGATCCGGGCATGATCCTCGGGCAGGAACAGGTGCGTGCTCAGCCAGATGCACGCGAGAAGGGCGTCGAGCAGCCGCTCCTCGAGTACCTCGTCGTAGGCCAGCTGCGGCCACATGGCGACGACCTCGGCGCGCCACGCGTCGGCCATCGCACGGATGCGATCGACGGACAGCGGCACCGAGCACAGGCACAGCGGGAAGGAGCTGAGGGCGTACGCGATGTCGAGGGTCGCGTCGCGGAAGCCGCCCCATTCGTAGTCGAGGAACTGCACGCCCTCGTCGCCGACCACGATGTTGTCGGGGCACAGGTCGGACGGGCTGAAGGCCCGGAAACGACCGCCGGTGAAGAGCTTGGACGCCCGCTCGGCACGCTCGCGTACCGACTCGGGCACCGACAGACCGAAGTCGGCCTCGAGGAGCTCGGGCACGCCCCGCACGGCGTCGAGAGCCTGCTGGGACACGGCGTCGGCGACCCGCGCGACGTCGGCGCGACGCAGCAGCGCCGCGAAGTCCTCCTCGCGGCCGACGGTCGCGGCATGCATGCGCCCGAGTGCCTGGGCCAGGGCCATCAGAGTGTTCCCGGCGGCCTCGGAACTGTTGCGCAGCACCTCCGACAGCGTGGTCGCGTCGCCGAGATCGCTGAGGACCAGCAGGCGGGCGTCGAAGTCGTAGGCGAGCAGTTCGGCGCCCGGACGGTGATCCTTCGCCAGGGCCGTCGTGAACTGGTAGGAGACCGCCTCGCGGAGGAAGGCGATCTGCTCGTCCGTCTCGGAACCGCGGAAGTCGACGTGGCCGGTGCCACGCGAGGGCGGTACCTGCTTGAGGACGAGGGTGCGCGGGAGCGAGAACGGATTGGCGGCCACTCGTACCCGTACGACCACCGAGCGGCCACTGCCCCCGAGATCCACGGGATCGGTCAGGGTCACCGTGGCGCCGGTACGGCGGGTGAGCAGCGCTTCGGCGGCGTGAACCACCTCGGACACGGGGTCTGCCAATGTTGCGGTCATCACTGCCCAATCTACAGGTTCCCGGTCACGACGAGGTCGTCCACAATGCTCGGATCGAGCAGGACCTTCCTCACCCGCGCCCGGCCCACCAGGTCGCTATTGTCTGCTTTGCGAGGGAAAATCGCTGTTCATGCGGGCGTGTCCCCGTCCGCGCCCCGGCAACTCCGCGCTTCGGGCACCGATCACGATCGGGACACGTCACGATCATTCGGGTGAAACGTGTGTCACCTTCTGAAAACCACGGGCCGTACCGCGGTCCACCGCAGCCTTCACGACACCGAAGATCAGACCCTGGAGGGCAGCCGCGATCAGCACGTCCCGGGTGCGCTGCGACAGATCCTGGGGTTCGGGCCGTTCGTCACTGCCGCCGACCTTCTTCCACACCTGGTTGAAGACGGCTCCGGCGAGGATGCCGCCTCCCACACTGGCTGCGAGAGCGAGCGGCTTGTAGAAGATCACGCGTGCGTCGGCCATGGATACCTCCTCGATCCGTCGCCCCCGTTGGCGCCGGACCGACGGAGTACCCGGGCTCGATCCTCACAAACCTCATCGGGCCCACGAACCTCACCCGGGAACACCGCCGGACGGCACACACGACGGCGCGGCGCCCCCGTCCGGAGACGGGCGACACCGCGCCGTCGACAGCTACGGGTGATCAGGCCTTGTCGGTGCCCTCGGTCTCGGGTTCGGGCACGAAGTCGATGCCCGTCTCCTTGCGCTGCTCCGGCGTGATCGGGCCGGGAGCATCGGTCAGCGGATCGACACCGCCACCGGACTTGGGGAACGCGATGACCTCGCGGATCGAGTCCACCCCGGCGAGCAGCGCGGTGATGCGGTCCCAGCCGAAGGCGATGCCGCCGTGCGGGGGCGCGCCGTACTTGAACGCCTCGAGCAGGAAGCCGAACTTCTCGTTCGCCTCCTCCTCCGAGATGCCCATCACCTTGAACACCCGCTCCTGGATGTCGGGGCGGTGGATACGGATCGAGCCGCCACCGATCTCGTTGCCGTTGCAGACGATGTCGTAGGCGTACGCCAGCGCCGAACCCGGATCGGTGTCGAAGGTGTCGATGTACTCGGGCTTGGGCGAGGTGAACGCGTGGTGCACCGCGGTCCACGCCGAGTGACCGAGGGCGACATCGCCACTCGCGGTCGCGTCGGCCGCCGGCTCGAACAGCGGGGCGTCGACCACCCACACGAACGCCCAGGCGTTCGGATCGATCAGATCGAGCTTGCGGGCGATCTCGTCGCGGGCCGCACCGAGCAGGGCGCGCATCTGCTTGGTCGGACCGGCGGCGAAGAAGATGCAGTCGCCGGGGTTCGCGCCCACGTGCGCGGCGAGGCCCTCGCGCTCGGCGTCGGTGAGATTCTTGGCGACCGGACCGCTCAACGTGCCGTCCTCACCGACGAGCACATAGGCGAGGCCCTTGGCACCGCGCTGCTTGGCCCACTCCTGCCACGCGTCGAGCTGACGACGCGGCTGGCTCGCACCACCGGGCATGACGACGGCACCGACGTACTCGGCCTGGAAGACACGGAAGGTGGTGTCCTTGAAGAACTCCTTGCACTCCACGAGTTCGATGCCGAAACGCAGATCCGGCTTGTCGGTGCCGAAGCGGCGCATGGCCTCGGCGTAGGTCATCCGCGGGATCGGGGTCTCGAGTTCGTAGCCCACCAGACGCCACAGCGCGTGCAGCACCTCCTCGGCGAGGAGGATCACGTCGTCCTGGTTGACGAACGCCATCTCGATGTCGAGCTGGGTGAACTCGGGCTGACGGTCGGCGCGGAAGTCCTCGTCGCGGTAGCAGCGGGCGATCTGGTAGTAGCGCTCGATGCCACCGACCATGAGCAGCTGCTTGAACAGCTGCGGGGACTGCGGCAGAGCGTAGAAGTTGCCGGGCTGCAGACGGGCCGGGACCAGGAAGTCGCGCGCGCCCTCCGGCGTCGAGCGGGTGAGGGTCGGAGTCTCGACCTCCACGAACTCGTGGTGGGCGAGCACCGCGCGGGCCGCAGCGTTGACCTTGCTGCGCAGACGGATGGTCTTCCCGGGCTTCTCGCGACGCAGATCCAGGTAGCGGTACTTCAGGCGCGCTTCCTCGCCGACCTGGTCGTCGAGCTGGAACGGCAGCGGGGCGGCCTCGTTGAGAACCACGAGCTCGGAGGCGTCGACCTCGATCGCACCGGTCGGGATCTCGAAGTTCTGGTTGCCCTCGGGGCGGATGTCCACCTTGCCGGTGATCCGGACGCAGTACTCCGCGCGGAGCCGGTGCGCCTGCTCGAGGACGCCGGCGCTGCGGAAGACCACCTGCGATACACCCGAGGCGTCGCGCAGGTCGATGAAGATGACCCCGCCGTGATCGCGTCGCCGGGCAACCCAACCGGTGAGGGTGACTGTCTGCTCGGCGTGCTCGGCTCGCAACGAGCCGGCGAGATGGGTGCGCAGCACGGAATTCCTTTCGAAACGATCAGCGACGGGTTCGTCGGCTGTAATCCTACGAAAGACACGATCGGCCCGAGCGCACCCGTACCGAATAGTTCGTGCCAAGCTTGTCCGAATCCGACGAACACAGGAGAAAGCGGCGGCGATGACGTTCAGAGAAGGTGCACGCATGGATGCGGGCCGGGTCCGTACCGGCGGCGGTGGGCGCGGTGGAAAGCTCGCTCTCGGTGGCGGGGCCGGTGGCCTGATCGTCATCATCCTGGCGCTGCTGTTCGGCGGCGATCCGTCCTCGCTGCTCGGCTCGGGAGTGCCCGACACCTCCGGCGATCCGCAGGCCGAGAGCGCACTCGAACAGTGCGAGGTCGGCGGCAGCGCCGCGAACGAGAACGTCGACTGCCGGGTGCTCTACACCGTCGGGTCGCTCGACTCCGTGTGGGAGCAGCAGTTCGGGACGCAGACCGGCGTGGCCTACGTGCAGCCGGAGGTCGAGATCTTCACCTCGGCCACGTCCACCGGGTGCGGCAACGCCACCAGCGACATCGGGCCCTTCTACTGCCCGGCGGACCGGACCGCCTACTTCGACACCAGCTTCTTCGACGAACTCGAGACGCGATTCGGCGCCAGCGGCGGTCCGCTCGCGCAGGAATACGTCGTCGCCCACGAGTTCGGGCACCACCTGCAGAACCAGCTCGGCGATCTCGGTCGCGCGCAGGCCGATCCGCGCGGCCCCGAATCCGGCGCCGTCCGTACGGAACTGCAGGCCGACTGCTACGCCGGGGTGTGGGCCTACCACGCCGACAAGCTGCCCGAACCGACCACCGGCGAGCCCTTCCTCGTGCCGCTCACCGACACCGACATCCGCGACGCACTGTCGGCAGCATCGGCCGTCGGCGACGACCGGATCCAGCGGGCCGCCACCGGCCGGGTGAACCCGGAGGGCTGGACGCACGGGTCGTCCGAGCAGCGTCAGGCATGGTTCCTGGCCGGCTACCGCACCGGCCGGGTCGACGCGTGCGACACCTACTCGGCACGCGATCTCGACAACCCGCCTGTACTGCGCTGAGTCCGTGCGCCTCCGGCACTGCGCTGAGTCCGTGCGCCTCCGGACACCGTCACGCGACGGTGACGGTCATGTTCGCGCGGTCGGCGACGAGATCGGCATGCTTCCGCATGCGCAGGGAGATGGGCCAGGTGCCGGCGCGGCGCGCCTTGAAGAAGAAGACCCGCTCGCCGGTCCCTCCCGGCAACGGGTTCTTCGACGGCACGAATCGGATGTCGCGAAGGACGAGCCCTTCTCCGACCCTCGACGTCGACCAGCAGTAGTCCCGGGAGGTGTTCTCGGGAAGATGCAGCTCGATCATGTCCCCGACACCGACAGTGACATCCTTCGGACCAGTGGCGATGTGCTTCATGACCTCAGGATAGCCCGCGAATGTGATTCCCCTCACTCTCGCGACGATGACGCTCGTGCACTGGTGGCGGCAGCGATGTGTGATGGGACACAAAACGGGGCATTCGTTCTCCATGCACGAGGAACGAGCCGGAATCACACGCAGCGACGCGGTGATGGGAGGACGCCTTCTCGCTCTGGCACACGAGAACGGCTACAGCGAACTGACCGAAGAGGTCGCGGCGCTGGTGTCGAGCGCCGGTTCGGACTCGCCGTCACAGATCACTCCCCCGCTCTACGGGGGCGTGCTGAGGTGGACGGTCTCGACGATCGCCGACGTCGTCGTCGACAAGATCGGTCCGCAGGTGCGGGGCGACGAGAGCTTCGAACTGACCATCCGGACCGAGAGCGGCCGTCACGTCCGGCCGGAGGAACTTCCGCAGCCGGAGAGCACCGTGATGAAGGCGGTCGTCGACGCGCTCGCCGGCGACTCGATCGCAGCCCGCAGCGACCTCGACGAAGTGGTCTTCGCGATGGACTGGGCGTCGCAGATGGAAGCGCTGGTCGAGGCGGTGCTCTGGCTCGATCGGCTTCTCGACACACCGGTACCGGAGGGGAACGACACACCGCCCTGGTGACGTCCACCCCCGGAAGGGAGTGACGGCGAGCGATGGCCGCCTTCACTCCCCTGACCCCCGAGATACTCACGATCTCCGTCGCCGATCGCGCCGCAGCGCTCACCGGACGCGTGTGTGTCGCCGTGAACGCACCGGACGCGGCGGATCCGGTGGAGTTCGCGCAGCATGTCGCGATGGAACTGAGAACGCGGGGCCGCGCGGCGGACGTCGTCGATCTCCACGATTTCGTCCGGCCCGCGTCGCTCCGGCTCGAGCACGGGCGGACCGATCCGTACAGCTACCGCCACGACTGGTTCGACTACGCCGCGGTCGACCGGGAGGTGCTCCGCGCGGTACGCGAACACCAGCGGTGGCTTCCGCGTCTGTGGGACGAGCGCACCGATCGTTCTGCGCGCGAACGCCCTCGGCGAGCGGCGGAGGACCAGATCCTCGTCGTCGCCGGCCCCATGCTCCTCGGCCGTGGTCTCGACTTCGACGTCACCGTCGTCCTGACGATGTCCCGGGGCGCACTCGAAAGGCGCACGCGCGCCGAGGATCACTGGACGATCGACGCGGTGCTCGAACACGACGAGACGGACGCGGACGTCCTGGTGCGCTACGACCACCCCACCCGCCCGGCAGTGCGGACGCGATCGGCCTGAGCGCTCCTGCCGTCGCGGATCATCGCCCCGATCGAGGCTTGGCCAGGACCCGGTGGACGGCCGAGGTCACCGCGTCGGGCGCCACCGTGCCGAAGACCGCCATCGACTTCGCGAGCACGGACCCGGGCACCACGTTCGCCTCGCTGCGCATCAGAGCGGCATAGCCGTCGCGCGCGACGTGGGCGGGATCGTCCTTGGGCGCCTTCCCGAGGATCGTGTCGAGCATCCCGGCACGTGCGAAGAAGTGGGTGTCCGTGGCCCCGGGCAGCATGGCCGTGAGCGTGACCCCGCTGCCGTCGAGTTCCTTGCGGACGCCGTCGGTGAAGGACTGCACGAAGGCCTTGGATGCGTTGTACACGGCCTGGTACGGGCCGGGCATCTTCGACACGACCGACGAGGTGACGAGCATCCGGCCCGAACCCACCCGCAGCATGTCGTTCAGCAACAGATGCGCCAGATGCACCGTCGAGCGCACGTTGACGTCGACGATCGAGAGAACGTCCTCGAGCTCTGCGTCGACGAACGCCCCGCCGATCCCGACACCGGCGTTGAGCGCAGCCGCCGCCGGGACGCGACCTCCGGCCGTCGCCGCCTCGTGCACCGCCCGGACCCCTTCCGGAGTCCTCAGATCCGCGTGGACCGACATCACCTCCGCACCGGACATCCGCAGGTCGGCAGCGACCTCGTCCAGAGTGTCCGATCTCGCCGCGAGCACGAGGTCGTATCCGTCGGCCGCGAACAGGGCCGCCAGCTCCCGGCCTATGCCTCGCGATGCTCCGGTCACCAGAGCGAGAGGTCGAGCGTCGTTCATATCTCCTCCTCGGCACGTATGGCTCGCGGGTACCCACACCCCGTCGGCTCGACACGGCACCGGGAGCTCGCAACCGTTTGGGTCGGGCACGTCGTCGGGTATGCGGGAGACATCCTGCGCTCGCCCCGTCACGGGCAGTCCCTTCCGATTCCTGGAGTCCACTTGCAGCACAAGACATATCGGCCGTCGTCCGACAGAGCATCGGAGGATGCCCGCGAGGAACTGTGCGCCGCGGCGCAGAAGGTGTTCGGCTGGGACACGCTGCGTCCCGAACAGTTGGACGCGATGGTTCCGCTGCTCGACGGACGCGACGTCCTGGCCGTGATGGCCACCGGCTCCGGGAAGTCCGCGATCTATCAGGTGCCCTCACTGCTGCTACCGGGGGTGACGGTCGTCGTCTCCCCCTTGATCGCGTTGCAGAACGATCAGATCGCCGGTCTGGACCACTCGGAGGCGCCCGAGGCGGTCGCGATCAATTCGCGCCAGCGCGAGTCGGAGAACGAGGCGAACTGGCAGGCCGTGCTCGAACACGACGCCGACTACGTCTTCCTCGCTCCCGAACAGCTCGCCAAGGACGAGGTCCTGGAGCGCCTGAGGAGCGTGGAGGTCTCGCTCCTCGTCGTCGACGAAGCGCACTGCGTCGCCATGTGGGGGCACGACTTCCGGCCCGAATATCTGCGCCTGGGAGACGTGGCCGAGGCTCTCGGCCGACCACCCGTCGTCGCACTCACCGCGACCGCCTCACCCCCGGTCCGCGAGGACATCGTCGAGGCGTTGCGCATGCGGGATCCGCTCGTCGTCGCCGGAGGTTTCGACCGGCCGAACCTCGACATCGAGGTGCGCAGACACACCGACGACGGCGAGAAGCGACGCGCCGTCGTCGAAGCAGTGGCGTCCCTGTCCGGTCCGGGCATCCTATACGCCGCGACCCGCAAGGACACCGAGCGGTACGCCGAGGCCCTGCGCGAACGCGGGATCGATGCGTGCCCTTATCACGCCGGGATGCGCGCGGCCGAGCGCGAGGACGTCCACCTCGGATTCCTCGACGGTCGCTGCGATGTCGTGGTGGCGACCTCCGCCTTCGGCATGGGTATCGACAAGCCGGATGTGCGTTTCGTCGTGCACGCCTCGGTACCCGACTCGGTCGATTCCTACTACCAGCAGATCGGGCGCGCCGGACGCGACGGGGAGCCGGCCACCGTCCTGATGTTCTACCGTCCCGAGGATCTGTCGCTCGCGACCTTCTTCACCACCCACAACCCCGACGAGGAGCTGATCGGCCGGGTGTTCTCGGCGGTCCGCTCCGCGTCGCCGATGAAGCTCGGACGGCTGCGTACCGAACTCGACGTGCGGGGCCGGAGACTGTCAAACGCGGTGAACCTGCTCGAGCGGTGCGGGGCTCTCGTCTCCGGCCGACGCGGACTCTCCGCCGCCGACATCCCACGACGGAAGGCGGTCGTGCGCGCACGCGAGACGGCTGCCTCGGGTGAACGACTGGACCGGTCGCGGGTCGAGATGATGCGCGGCTACGCCGAGACCCGCGGATGCCGCCGCCGGTTCCTGCTCGGATACTTCGGCGAGGCGCTGTCCGACCCCTGCGGCCGGTGCGACACCTGCCGGGACGGCGCGTCCGACGAGGCCGCAACGGTATCCGTGCTTCCGGGCACCGAGACGGCGCAGGTGGACTGCGAGACGTCGGCGTTCGCCCCGAACACTCGCGTGGTGCATGCCGAGTGGGGACCGGGAGTGGTGATGACTTGCGAGCACGATCGCGTCACCGTCCTGTTCGACAGCGAGGGCTACCGGACGCTGTCGCTCGAGGCGATCGCCGAGTCGGGGGTGCTGACGGTCGACGATACCGATCGCCCCGACGAGACCCACACCGACACCCTGCCTGCCCACATGGAAGAACCCGTGGCGTGAACCACGGGTTCTTCCGGATCC